>DATEYH010000165.1:0-3629 GCA_035256305.1 Candidatus Nanoarchaeia archaeon | reverse complement strand
CAAGGCAATGGGCAGGATTATTGTGATGGACCGAGATGACCTTGTGGAGTGCAGCGGTCTGCTCAAGGCTGCTCTTGAGAAAAAGATTGACAAGATAGACATCCCAACCAACTGCCTTGACGTGCTTGCCCAGCAGGTGCTTGGCTTGGCACTTGAAGAGCAAAGGCATCTTGACGAGGTTCTTAATATTGTTAGGGGAAGCTATAACTTCCACGACCTAGACAGGACCAGGTTCAAGGAAATAATAAGTTACCTGGCAGGAGAGTACGCAAGCCTTGAGGATAGGAGCGTGTACGGCAAGATATGGTACGACCCCGTCACTGACATGATAGGCAAGCGCGGAAAGATGACTCGCGTCATTTACATGACGAACATCGGCACAATCCCTGATGAGACAAGCATAAAGGTAAAATTGGATAACCACCTCATAGGCTATATTGCAGAGCCATTCCTGGAAAGGCTGAGGAAGAGAGATATCTTTGTGCTTGGAGGCAATACTTATGAATTCCTTCACACCAAGGGCATGACTGCCTATGTCAAGGCAACCAGCAACAGGCCTCCAACAGTCCCTTCATGGTACAGCGAGATGCTGCCCCTGAGCTTTGACCTGGCAATGGAAATCCAGAAGTTCAGAAGGCTCATGGAAGAGCACCTACGCTATGACACAAGAAAAGAGGATGTTATTGAATTCATCCATTCCTATCTTTATGTTGATGAGTACAGCGCCAATAGCATTTACGAGTACTTCAAGGAGCAGTTCTTGTTCTCAGAAATCCCTAATGACAAGAAGATAGTCATAGAGCACTACTCTGATGGAAGCCAGAAGCGCGTTGTGTTTCATACCCTTTTTGGAAGAAGGGTTAATGATGTGCTTAGCAGGGCTGTTGCTTTCGCAGTCTCGAAGATTAACAAGAAAGACGTTGAGCTAGGAGTGACTGACAACGGATTCTACATAACCATGACAGGAAACATCCAGGCAGCAAGGGCTTTCAGCATGATAAAGAGCAAGGAGCTCAGAAGGCTTATGAGCATAGCCCTTGACAAGACAGAAGTGCTTAACAGGAGGTTCAGGCACTGCGCAGCAAGAGCACTAATGATTCTTCGCTCATACAAGGGACATACCAAGAGCGTTGGCAAGCAGCAGAGCAGCTCACGAATTCTATTAAGCGCTGTGAAGAAAATAAGCAATGAGTTCCCAATACTTGAGGAAGCAAGAAGAGAAGTTCTTGAGGATTTGATGGACATAAGGCATGCCCAGGAAGTTATTGAGAGAGTAGAGAAAGGCGAGATAGAAGTCAAGGAATCATTCACAGATGTTCCAAGCCCCTTTGCCTTCAACCTCATAGTCATGGGCTATTCTGATGTTATGAAGATGGAGGATAAACTGGCCTTCCTTAGAAGGATGCACAACATGGTGCTGGCAAAGATTGAGCTAAAACAGAGAAAAAGCCAATAACCCCTTCTTAATCTTTCTTTATCAGACCTGCACAAAGAACAAGATTCCCAGTGTGCCAAGGATTACTGCTGATGCTATGATGAATAAAAACACTGCCTGCACTCGCTCCCAGAACCTTATCCTCCCTTTCTCAGGCTCCCGGAGTAGCAGGTCTACGATTGTGAGGAAGAACATTATCAGGATTATGCTGAAAACAATGATGAGCGCTGCAGCCATGCTTATTTTGCCTGTTGTCTTCTCAAGGTATTCGTAAAGGAAGTTGGTAAGCCATACAATGGCAAAAGAGGCTGCACTGAAATAAACAGCGTCACTCAGGCAGATGCGCAAGAGAAATTTGTTCATGAAGAGCTGAGAAGTCAAATGATTATAAATAGTTTGTGCTCAGAAAGCCCAGCCTGCATAATGGAATATGAGCACGATAATGAACCCTATAATGCCTCCAATCGCTGTTATGATAACGCTCCAGAAGTTAATCTGAATGCCTGCATTGAACAAGATGTTAAAGCCCATCAGGGCAAAGATTCCGATTATGCTGTTAATAACCAGGATTATTACTCTGCGCACAAGCAGGAAGAAAAGGACAACCAGTATGGCTACGATGATTAGCGCTATTATTTCCCAAGCCATTCTTCTCACCAATACCCTATTATCTTTAATTAGAATAGTTAAAAATTAAAAACTTAAATAAAAAACGTAAAAATAATATGATAAGAGCCTTAAGGCTTAGCCAAGGATTCTGCACACAGTTGTGTTGCACTTAGGGCATTTGCCTTTGAGCATCTTCCTGCCCCTCTTATTAATAACTTCCTTGCCGTCCTTAACCTCAACCTTCTTCTTGCACTTAACGCAATATGCTTCCATTCAAAATCACCTCTAAAAATGATTGTTAAGGGTATTTCATTATGTTGAATATATAAATCTTGTCTTTTTTACGAACAAATTAAGCATAAAATGTGCGGCTCTGTAGAAAATTAGCGCACCTAAGGTCAAAACTCCTTTGAATAAAGAAGCCTATGCGTAGTCGGGGGTTGTCCCAATCAAAAGAGCGCAGCTCTTTTGGTGTGCCAGAGACTTTGTCTCTAAGCACTTACGGGGAGACAGCATTTTCTAATCAATAAGTAAGAGTTTTGAAGTGCGCTAAGTTGAGCGCAGCGAAACTTTCTACAGAGCTCAAACATGCATAAAATATTAAAAACCCAGGCATTTTTCCCTCATAAAATAACATATTACGAGATAAGGGAGGTAGTGAAATGGTTTCTCATGATGAGTTAGGACCTGAGAAGATCCTGGAAGTGTTTGATTCAAAGACAGGGATGCATGGCTTTGTTGTGATTGATAACACAACTCTTGGGCCAGCCAAGGGAGGGATAAGGATGACTTCTAGCGTGAGCATTGATGAGGTTGCAAAGCTGGCTAGGGCTATGACTTTCAAGTGCAGCCTTGCAGGATTGCCTTTTGGAGGGGGCAAGTCTGGAATCGTAGCTAATCCTAAAAATATGACTCCTGAGCAGAAGGACGGGGTAATAGCTGCTTTTTCAAAGGCCTTGAAAGTGGTCTGCCCAAAGCTCTATGTGTCAGCTCCTGATATTAACACTGCAGAGCATGAGATGAAAGTCTTTGCAGAGGCTAATGGTTCTATGAAGAGCTGCACAGGAAAGCCAGCAGAGATGGGAGGCTTGCCTCATGAGCTTGGAAGCACAGGCTTTGGAGTGTATCATGCAACCTGTGTTGCTGTAAAGCACTTGGGTCTTGATTTGAAGAACATTACCTTTGCTGTTGAAGGATTCGGCAATGTTGGAGTGTTTGCTGCAAAGTTCCTTACAGAAGCAGGTGCTAAGCTAGTGGCAACAAGCGATAGCAAGGGCGTAATCTATTTGCCTGAAGGGATTGATTTTGTTAAGCTTGCTGAGATTAAGAAGCAGCAAGGCACAGTAACTGCTTATCCTGGCGGCACAGTGCTTGGCGGAGAAGAGATTGTTGGCTTGGATGTTGATGTGCTGGTCACAGCTGCTGTACCCGACCTTGTTACAGAGGCGAATAAGGACAAAATAAGGGCTAAACTTGTTGTGGAAGGCTCTAACATTCCAATGAGCGCTGAGGTTGAAGAATACCTGCATAAGAAGGGAGTGCTTGTTGTGCCTGACTTTGTTGCTAATGCTGGCGGAGTGATTAG
>DATEYH010000164.1:0-5050 GCA_035256305.1 Candidatus Nanoarchaeia archaeon | reverse complement strand
AGCTGGTAAAGATTAATATTGAAGTTCCCAGGCACCTAAGCCGGCATCAGGAGAAATTGTTAAAGGATTTTGAGGAGAGCCTGAAATAATTTATGTTTTCACTCAATAATAGAAAACTTTAAATATTCTACTCTTTTATTCAAGGAGATATTAGTTATTTTAGCTAAACAGAATAAACTTAACATAACAAAAACAATAATTGGAGGGTGATTATGATGAAGATAGCAACACTATTAGTTCTGATAACTGCAGCAATGATGCTGATAGCAGGCTGCCAGCCAGCAGTGCCTGGCGCAAATGAGACAACTCCGACCGGAGGAATAACAATAGATTTAGGCAATCTAACTCCCACAGGGGAAAAACCAACAGAAGGAGCTGGAGAAGAAGTCAGCCTTCCAGAATCAGGCGTTATGATAGAAGCAACAGAAGGCGACCTTGTTGAATTAAAACCTGAAGCAGTAGATCCTGACCAGGACTTAGTTAATTTCTTCTTTACCACTCCATTCAATGAGAATGGAAGATGGCAGACAAAAGAAGGAGACGCAGGCCAATACTTGGTAACAATAACTGCAAGCGACGGCAAATCCAACACAAGCCAGGACATACTCGTGGTAATCCAGAAAGCTAACAAGGCACCAGTGATTGAATGCCCAGAGGAAGTGACTGTGAAAGAAGGAGAAACCATAAAGCTTGACTGCAACATTTACGATCCAGAAGGAGAGAGTGTTATTGCAGAGTACTCAGGATTCATGAAATCCTCAACCTATACCACAACCTATGATGATGCAGGAGAATACAGCGTGCAGATAAAAGCAAGGGACAAGCTAAAAGAAACAACAGCCACCCTTAAGATAAAGGTTATTGATGTGAACAGGCCGCCAGAGATTAAAGGAGTCCCTGATGAAGTCACAGTTATGGAGTCAGAAGTAGTAACCCTAAGCCCAGAAGTAAGCGACCTTGACGGAGACAAAGTAACCATCACTTACTCCAAGCCATTCAACAGCAAAGGAGTATGGCAAACCAAGGTGGGAGACTCAGGAACCCAGAAGGCAAGCATTATTGCATCTGATGGGAAATCAACAACCAAGAAGGACGTAACAATAATAGTAACCCAGAAGAACACTGCGCCAGAGCTCAAGAGAATAAGTGACATCACGGTTTATGAAGGGGATAAAATAGAGATACCAATCGAAGCAACTGACCGCGAAGGCGACGAGCTAAAAGTAGAGGTAACTGGATGGATGAACTCACCAACCTACACAACAACATATGATGACGCAGGAGAATACACAGTGACCGTGGTTGTGAGCGACCAAGAATTCGAGACAAAGCAGACCTTCAAGGTGACAGTGCTTGACAAGAACAGGCCGCCAATCTTCAAGGTGCCTGCATAAAACTTTTTATTTTTTATCAAAAATCAAAGAATACCTCTTCATTAATGTTGAGGTTTTACTTTGCTTCTTTGATTTTTGGAAATACTTCGGCCTTTAGGCCGAAGATATTTATTTATTTTTCTTATTTTAACATAGGGGACAAGAAATGACTAGAGAAATAATCCTGAAACCGGAGCTTCTTGATGAAAGAGTGCGCATTGAACTAGTACTACCACAATTGTATAAGGAATTGTTCGCAAAAAATCACACGCATATTGACAAGATGCTCTTGTTCTGGGAGCATCACTTTGATGCTTTTAAGAAGGGCTATCCCAACGGATTCAAAAAAACAGGCACAATAAGATACAAGAAAGACTATGTAAGGCTGCCTTATGGAGCAAAACTGCCTGTTTATGGGGCTAATGAGTTCGAACAAGGAGCTTCTCCGCGAGGGATAGTAACATTGGACTTTATTATAGCCTGCCAGCTCAACGAAATAACAGAGGAAGAATGGCTCCACGATGGCTTCACAAGCCAAAAGGATTTGTTTATAGGGATAAAAGCTTACTATCCTGATATAACCCCAGAATCATTGGTGTCTTATTATAAGTTCAAAAAGTATGACCCAAAGCCATCAAGAAAAGAGCTGAAAATATTGCTGAAAATATTGAAATAATCATATAATAATTATCAAACAATAATATTTATTAATGCACAGGCTCTTTCTCTGCATCATGGGATTGTTAAATCATCTTTTTGCCTCAACAGAAGCGATTGCAGGAGAAGCAGAAGCAGACGAAGAATCTATTAGAAAGAAATGGAACGAATACCTCAAGACAATACCTCTTAAAAAGGAAATTATCGATAAATTGCATCCAGACAGACAATTCTTAACTGATTTAAAAGATCTGAAAAGATTATTAGGTTTGGAACTAGTAGATATTCATAATGAAGAGAAAGATGAAAGAGAGCTAATCGCTGATTTGGAACATGTAGAGCATTCTAAAAAGGTAAGGAGAGTGCAGCGCTTAGAGCAATGCCTAGGCTATGCTGAAACAAAATACGAATATACTTACAAGCTATTAGAGCACCTTTATTCTGTGCTGAAAACCCAGATGCGCCTTGTGGAAAAGCTTCTTGCGAATCCCAAAGACTTCGGGAAATTAATATCCCGCCTCAAATCGCAATTTGAACTTGAAGCAGAGATAATAAGCAAGATTCAGAAGATAGAGACCTTTCATGAATTGTTTTTAGCGCTAGCCAAAGGAGAGCATATAATCAGGAGGATGGATGCAAGAGAAAAAAGGCTTGTCAAAAAGATGCAAAGAGGGCTAAGCAGAATATTTGCTAATGAGATAAATGAAGGAATAACATGTGAATGGGCACTAACTGTCTTTAGCCAAATTGAAGATAGAGTTCATGAAGGAGTTGCCAATGGAATTTATCCTGGCTATCATCCAGATATTGACTTTGAATTTGCCAACCGGCCTGAATTTATCGTGTTAGTAAGAGAAGTGATTCAAAGCATAAGGAAACGAGCTGTTTCTGAGCAAATGATTAATTCCTTTGCTTACTTATTCAGGGAATGGTATAATCATGAGAGAGACTGAGTTCTATTGAAGGAAGTCTATTAAAAGCTCTACGAAAAAATGCTTTAACTTTAAAAACCAAAATCTCGAGTTTCACGTTTATAAAAAAGTAATTATTGTTTTTGCTCACAAGCGAGTCGCGCGCGAAAAAATAGGTCTTTAGAATACGTTTTTAATCAATTTATTGTAAATCTTCTTCTGTAATAACCCTTATCCCGTTCTTTTTTAATAAAGCAGTCGTCACTCCATCACCTTTAATAATCTTGTCAGAAAAAGTGCCGTCATAAACCTTACCGCAACCACAAGAAGGGCTTTTTTGCTTGAAGATTGCTTCTCTTATATTAAAGAGCTTAGCAATTCTTAATGTTTCTTCTGCTCCTCTCCTAAATTGCTTTGTAACGTCAATGCCTTCCTTGTTAAAAACATAGTCTCCTCTTTGCTCCTGAGGAATTCTAGGTGTTGGTAATCCACCAAGCTGCTCAGGGCATATAGGGATTAGTGTTTCTTTCTTTGCTAGTGCAAGAACCTTATCATCAGGTTTACTATTGCCATCATACCTGCACTTTACTCCTAGCAAGCAAGCGCTGCAAAGCTTCATCCTTAATCACCTATTTTTGAAACCTTACCTTACAATTATTCTTTTATACTCATCATTTCGAAGATAATCTTTAAAAGTCAAATAAGCTAGGAACCGGTCCACATCACCCTCTGCTTTTAGGAAGTAATGTGAGAATATCTGGGTTGCAATCTTTGAGCTCTCATTACAACCATAACCTTTATACCTACCGTCCAAGAGCATGGCAATCCAGTCAAACAGCCTATACCTAGTCTTTCCAAGGTCATAAAATATTTGCTTCAGGAAGTTATCATTTGCTCCTGTTATTACTGCAGTGCCAATGATTACTTCCAGCTCGCTCTTTGTTAGGGTGTTTATAGCTCCCTTTGTTCTGGTCTCCTTATCCTTTAAAGCAATTACTTCTGACCAGACATCCTTCACCTCTTCCATGCTTAAATGGAAACCTTTTTTAACTTATAAACGCTTTCTTTTGCCATAGGTGCCAACGTTGCATAACAAAAATTGTTAAGGCAATTTTTGAATGCTCGTTGACTAAAGCCAACGTCGCATAATCTGGTAGTGCGGCAGTCTCGAAGCTTAGTCGAGTCAACTGCTTCCGCAAGGAATTGCAGGTTCAAATGAACTCAAGGTTGTAAACCTTGTTGTTCTGAATGTCCTGCCGTTGGCGTTATGATTGAAAGGATTAGAGGCTATAATGGAAGAAATATCAAAGCTGTGCTGTTTGATTTTGATGGTACTCTTTCTCTAGAAAGGGATGGCTGGATTGACTTAATGGTTGATACGTTTGTTGATGAGCTTGTTAAAGCTAGTAACATTACTAAAGCCAAGGCTCTTGAGTGGTGCTTAGTTTATATTCAGGACACAATAGGCATTCCCACTTACCTGCAGGCAGAAGGGTTGGCGAATAAAATAACTAGCCTGGGTGTAAAGGCAGAGGATCCAAAAGTGTATAAGGATAAATATAACCAGAAGCTTATTGAGCTTGTTAATAAGAACCACAGGATAATGCCTCCTGAAAAGCTAAGGGTTAAGGGTTCTTTGGAGCTGGTTGAGCTTCTTGCAGAGAAGCTGGGAAAGGAGAATCTTTACCTTGCTAGCGGCTCTGACATCGATGCTGTACTTGAAAGCATCAAGTTCTTGGGTTTTGAAAGGTTTTTTAGTGAGGAAAATATTGTTGGGGCTGGCTCAAACCATGACCCAAGGGTTTGCGCTAAGGAGTATGTTATTGAAGAGCTGGTCAGAAGGCGAGGCTTGAAGCCTGGTGAGCTCTTGTGCTTTGGAGATGGCTTTCCAGAATTGAGCTATACCTGTAAAGTTGGAGGTATGAGTGTTGGGGTTTTAACTAATGATGTTACCCTTAATTATCCTGATTATTTCACAATTTCCAAGAAGAGAGAGCGTTTGATAATGGCTGGTGCGTATATTCTTGTGCCTGATTTTAGCAAGGCTTCTGAGCTGGTTAAGGCTTTAAATCTATAATTATCACTAAAAAGTAGTAAAATTTATAAATA
>DATEYH010000163.1:0-3754 GCA_035256305.1 Candidatus Nanoarchaeia archaeon | reverse complement strand
AACTCCAGAATCCTTGTAAAGGCATAAACAAGGCTTGTTCTCACAAGTTTTGGGGTATTTACTTGTGGGGATGCTGGATTTTTCAGCATTCAGCCCCGCAACAAGGTATTTTTCCTCTTTCAGGTAGAAGAGCATGGTCTGATGCTCAAAAGAAGTAGGCTTGTCAATCATTAACTGGATGTTATCAGCCAATGAGTCAAAGTTGCTCTCACTGCTCTGCTCACCACCTCCTGTTACTGCTGCGTATAATGCTCCGCCAACCCCGAATACAAGGAGTACTAGCAGGACAACAAGGACTATATGAATTAAGTCTCCCAAGCCGCCTGTATGAGCCTCCTGGGCTTTCTTATTCTTGTTAAGCAAGCGCATATTCTTCTTCTTGCTTGTAGAAGTATAAATTTGTTTCGGTAGAAGAAGCTATTACTTAGCCTTAAGAAACTTTTAGCTGCGCTGTTTTTTCTCCTTGGCCTTCAACAGCAGTGCACTTGGCTGTATCAACACGGCACTTCACAATGTAATCTCCTGATTTGGTTATTGCTGGGCAGGCAAATTGCACTGAATTATCTGTCCAGGTCTCTGAAGTGCAGCTAATCTTGTAATCCTGAATTTCAACTACAACACAGCCAGAAGCCTTGATATTAGTGTTGCAAGTAACCCAGAAGGGGTCTGCAGTAGTAAGGATTAACCCGCCAGGTGTGCGTATCTTAGTTTCAGTAATGCTCACAGGCTCTGTTGCTCCAGAAGCCTCGCTCTCGCTCTTAAAGCAACAAATAGGCTTGTCTCCTTTGCATCCTAGCCCTCGAATTGCAGTCTTACAATAATCAGATTCCTGGGCTACACATGTCCCTCCTACGTAACCCATGCCTTCGCAGCTGGAAACAGTGGTTGTTGTGTTCCTTAAGCTATCCACTATTTTCTTAAAGCCTCCGGTTAAAAGAAAAAAAACTATTAGAGCCAGGAGTATTCCTATAACTATGAATCCCATGTCATTAAGCGCTTTCTTTGTTATTCTTTGCAAAAAACATCACTTCCTTGCTAATTTCCTGTGAAGCTAACACATATACCATTATCACTTTTGATTATATTTTGAAATATTCCATCACCACGAGTGGCACCTTCATTTGCAATCCTGAAAACCTGAAGCCCATTAGAGCCCCTTCTGATGCCTGCCTTGTTCCACTCCTTCTCTGTCATTGGTGTTGAGTCTTTCATAAAGCAAGTGTTTCCTACAAAGCGGAAGGAAACAGATTCTTTCTTTCCTGCTGGAAAGAATATCAGGATTTTCTTGTTCCTCCTCAAGATGACGTCTGTCCTATTGTTATCATACTTGACAAATAAGATATCTACCTTACTCTCTCCATCATCATCAATATAGCTCAGAATATTATCAATGGTCTTTTCAGCAGCATCGCATCCAGAGCCATCTTTTTTGCAAGACTCTAGGTTCTGCTTTAGGGTTGTCTGAAAGAGCTGGATTGCTTCTTCAAGAGAGTAAGCAGCAATGTCTTCTTTCACGCACATGCCATCCTTGCAGATGCCAGAATAATCCTTTACTGCGCAGGCATCACCATCATCCAAGCCATGGCAGGCCTCATAAGGACTTACAACAGTAGGGTGCAAATTAAACAAGTTCCTGACCTGGGCAGGAAGGGATTGCGGAGCCACAAAAAGGGCAAACACTATTAAGCCGAGAATAATCGATATTATAATCCACGTGGTTTGTGTATCTCCCTTCTTTTTCCTTGACAAAGCCTTCATCCTTAATCCTCCTCGTTTTTATTTGTATATAAAGCTTGCGATAAATACAAATCAGGCACTAAACCTGGCAAGTGCTAATGTCCACTCCGTGGCTCTTAACAAAGCTTGTAACATCAGCAATATAATCATTTATATTGTTCTCACTGCAAGGAGCATACCTGGCGATTATTTCTCCGAGAGTATCATAGCCCTGGTCAACATAGCCGTCCTTTATCAGGTTATACCAGTGAGTCACGCTCGCCTTCCAGGTCGGATACTTGCAAAATCCCTCATAATTAGTCCCCTTGTATTTGTCAGTGCAAAGCGGGGTGTATCTTATATTCCCTATAGACTTAGTGGTTGGGACATCCCCAGTCTTTCCATAGGATGACTCGTGCTTGAAAAAGGCAAGGGCAAAGGCATCATCCACTCCTGTCCTAACGCTTTCTTGATAAAACCAGTCTGCGATATCAGGCTCTTCACGTATCGCTGGCGAGTTAGCGTTTGTCAATACAGTTCTTACATCAGCTGCTGTGAGCGAAGGGCTATGCATGACAGCCAACTGGCAGTCGCTGACATCAACGCTGCAAGCACCACCACCGCTGCTTCCACCAATGTCACCTCCAGGCAGGGTTTCAAACTCCATGCCAACAAGCCCGCCCAAGGCTTGGAAGATGTTATTCACGCTAGTTTTTATGCCTGGGAGTGCTGCATAAAGAAGCCCGAATAGAACAATGAGCGCTAATAAAATAGCTACAACCTTCTCTGCAGTGGACATGCTCATCAGCCGCCTCCAAAGATTAGGCTTAACACTTTATCACCGTTCTTTGCCACTAAGTATATTATCACTGCTAGAACAATTAAGCCTGCAATGGCAAGAGCGATTTTTACCATGGTAGAAACTTCAATATCTCCTTTCTTGGAATTAATTTTCATCTTAGCCATAGCTTAAATCCTCTATTTCAATATTTTTAATAGTTTCGATTCTGCCTAAGTTACTGCATCCTTCTTTACCTGCTGGACCGGGCTTATCTCGCAGCTAATGTTCTTAAGGGAGCTAACATCATAAGGCGCAATCACAGCGGTTGCTGTCCAAGCAATGTCATCAGAGGCAGCTGCCCCAACAACAGCACCAACTGCTACATTTGTTAAAACATACCCGCCCAGTACTAAAAGAGAAATTCCTCCTGAAGCTAGAGCACTTCCTACAACAGCACCTGCAGTGCCAACAACCACGCCCACTGTTGCGCCGCCGCCTATCGTCCCAAGGTGAAGTGCATCTGCATTGTCAAAAAACTTCTTAACATTACTGCTGCCCTTGACATAGACAAATATACTTGCATAAGGTTTCGATGTATCAATTGTGTCCATCAAGTCAACCTGTTCTAAGTATTGCAGTACAGCTGGATTAGCATTTTCTGATTCAAACCCAGTAAGGTACTCAAGATAAGTAGTGCTTGAATCTTGTTTATAAGGAGTTTGCTTCAGGTAATCATCAAAGCCATTTATCATCCTGTTCTTATCCTTAAAATCCACAACAGAGCAGATGTGACAAAAATAACCATCCTCAGCAAATAACCTGAGTTCGCCCTTGCCCCAAGTCCCCCAGCAAGTCTTAAGAGCCTCTGCCAGGTGATACTTTATTTGCTCATCAGATTCTTTAGGAATAGTATAATATTTTGTTGGGCAATAAACATCAGTGACAATTGCTTCTCCTGTTGTCTTCAAGAGCATTACGTGGGTTGCAATGTTGGACTTGCACTCAGAATCCTCAAGAATGTTTAAAGTTCCAATCCTTACCTTGACAAGGAAAATGACAAAAACAATTATGAGAACGATTACTATGACTGCAATAACCATCTTCTCAACAGCCATTGCCTTCTTCATTTTGCAGAGCCTCGCATTAGGCTGTCGCAGCGCTTTGACAGGCTATCAGCAGGCATGATATAGGCAAAATAGTTCTCACGCCAGCCAACGCCAACAGTACCAATTAGTCTGCCTTCTTCGCCATGTTTGA
>DATEYH010000162.1:0-2961 GCA_035256305.1 Candidatus Nanoarchaeia archaeon | reverse complement strand
GGTGCGGGCGCACTTGTTCCCGGAGTAGGATGGTTTGTGGCAGGAGGATTAGCTGTTGGCGCTGGTGCAGGAGCACTTTGGGGCTTGCTTCAATCCAATGAAGTCCAATGGTATGCGCTTCCATTGTTTTACGAATACAATGCAGAAGCTTTAAAGAAAATCGGCTGCGAGATTAGCCCTGTCAAGCAGACAAAGAACGACGCAGTAACTTAGGCAGAATCGAAACTATTAAAAATATTGAAAGCGAGGATTTAATTCATGGCTAAGATGAGCATTAACGCCAAGAAAGGAGATATTGAAGTTTCCACCATGGTAAAAATAGTTCTTGCTATTGTAGGCTTAATTATTCTAGTATTAATTATATATCTGGTGGCAAAGAACGGTGATAAAGTGTTAAGCCTAATCTTTGGAGGCGGCTGATGAGCATGTCCACTGCTGAGAAGGTTGTAGCTATTTTATTAGCGCTCATTGTTCTATTCGGGCTTCTTTATGCAGCAGTCCCAGGAATGAAGACCGGAGTGAATAACATATTCAGAGTCATGGGTAGCCTTGCTGGCATAGAGTTTGACACCCTGCCTGGAGGTGACACTGGCGGAACAGGCGGAGGCACCGGCGGTGGCAGTGCTGCTTGTAGTGTTGATGTCTCTAATTGCCAGCTGGCTGTTATGCATAGCCCTTCTCTCTCATCAGCCGAGGTAAGAACTGTATTGACAAGCGCTGGTTCACCTGCAATACAGGATGAGCCTGACATTGCAGAGTGGTTCCACTCAGAAAGTGTTAGAACAGGAGTGGATGATGCTTTTGCCCTTGCATTTTTCAAGCACGAGTCAACCTATGGGACAGAGGAGAAAGCTTCCATTAGAAAATCAATAGGAAACATAAGATATACTGCGCTTTGCACTGACAAGTACAAAGGAACAAATGATAATGGCTTCTGCAAGTACCCCACATGGAGGGCTAGCGTGACTCACTGGTACAACCTTATAAAAGACGGCTATGTTGACCAGGGCTATGACACTCTTGGCGAAATAATTGCTAGGTATGCCCCTTGCAGCGAGAATAATATAAAAGATTACATTGCTGATGTTACTGGCTTTGTTAAGAGCCACGGTGTGGACATCAGCACTTGCCAGGTTTAGCGCCTGATTTGTTTTTATCGCAAGCTTTATATACAAATAAAAACGAGGATGATTAAAGATGAAGGCTTTGTCAAGGAAAAGGAAAGGAGATACACAAACCACGTGGATTATAATATCGATTATTCTCGGCTTAATAGTGTTTGCCCTTTTTGTGGCTCCGCAAGCCCTTCCTGCCCAAATCAGGAACTTGTTTGGTTTGCAAACTACGGTTGTAAATCCTTATGAGGCCTGCTATGGTAAGAATGACGGGGATGGGTGCGCAGTAAAGGCTTATTCCGGCATCTGCAAGGATGGCATGTGCGTGAAAGAGGACCTTGCTGCTTACACTCTTGAAGAGGCAACCCAGCTCTTTCAGTCTACGCTGAAGAAAAACCTGGAACTATGCAAGGCTCAGACTGTTGGTGGGGAGTGTGCTGATGCTACTAAGACTGTGAATAATATCCTGAATTATGTTGATGATGATGGAGAGAGCAAGACAGATATCTTATTCGTCAAGTATGATGAACATAGAACCGATGTCATTCTGAGGAGGAACAAGAAAATCCTGATAGTCTTTCCAGCAGGCAAGACAGAGGCTGTTTCCTTCCGCTTTGAAGGAGATACTTGCTTTAAGACAGAACTTGATGTGATGAAAGAGAAGGAGTGGAATAAGGCAGGCATTAGGAAAGGCTCTGACGGGCTGCAAGTGTTCAGGCTTGCGAATGAAGGCGACACTCATGGTGATGGAAAGTTTCAAAAGATAGTCAAAAGCGACAGTAAAGTGTGCGTTGAATTTAAAAAAAATTAGTAATGAAGTGATGTTTTTTGCCAAGAATATCGAAGAAAGCGCTTAATGACATGGGATTCATAGTTATAGGGATACTTCTGGCTCTAATAGTTTTTTTTCTTTTAACCGGAGGCTTTCAGAAAATACTGGTTGCTTTCAAAAACACAACAACCACGATTTCAAGTTGCGGAGGCGTGGGCCAAATAGGAGGAACTTGCGTGGCCCAGGCATCTGATTATTGCAAGACAGCAATCAAAGGGCTGGGATGCAAGGGAGACAAGCCTATTTGCTGCTTTACAGGTGAGAATGAAAACCCTGGATCAGTAGGCCCAGTTGGCATTACTGAAATTAAGATACGCACACCTGGCAGTCTCCCCCCTACCACCGCAGACCCCTTCTGGGTTGCTTGTAACACTAATATCGAAGCTCCTGGTTGTGTAGTGGTTGAAATTGAGGATTATAAGATTACTTGCACCTCAGAGACCTGGACAGATAACTCGGTGCAATTTACTTGCCCAGCAATAACCCAATCAGGCACCCACAAAGTGAAGTGTCGCGTTGACACGACCAAGTGCAATGTTGTTGAAGGTCAAGAAGAAAAAACAGCGCAGCTAATAGTTTCTTAAAACTAATTAATAGCTTCCTCTACCGAAACAAATTTATACTTCTACAAGCAAGAAGGTTAATATGCCCTTGTTAAATAAAAATAAGAAAGCCCAGGAGGCTCATACAGGCGGCTTGGGAGATTTGATTCATATAGTGCTTGTTGTCCTGCTTGTACTTCTCCTCTTTGGGGTTGGCGGAGCATTATACGGAGCAATAATGGGCGGAGGTGAGCAGAGCAGCGAGAGCAACTTTGACGCCTTGGCAGATAATATCCAGCTAATGATTGACAAGCCAAGTTCTTTTGAGCACCAGACCATGCTCTTCTACCTGAAAGAGGAAAAATACCTTGTTGCGGGGCTGAATGCTGAAAAATCCAGCATCCCCACAAGTAAATACCCCAAAACTTGTGAGAACAAGCCTTGTTTATGCCTTTACAAGGATTCTGGAGTT
>DATEYH010000161.1:0-3499 GCA_035256305.1 Candidatus Nanoarchaeia archaeon | reverse complement strand
CAGACCATGCTCTTCTACCTGAAAGAGGAAAAATACCTTGTTGCGGGGCTGAATGCTGAAAAATCCAGCATCCCCACAAGTAAATACCCCAAAACTTGTGAGAACAAGCCTTGTTTATGCCTTTACAAGGATTCTGGAGTTTTTCCATCGGAGCCGTATAAGTGCAAGATCTTTCCTGAGTCAGTAATATTTCATGGCTATGGCCAAGAGAAATTAATACTAATCCGAGGTAGCCTTTTCTCACCTACGCCCAGTTTTTCTCTTCAGCTTCAGAAACAGCCTGCAGAACTTTATTCTGATTATCCGCCTGAGCTAATAATAGAATACGAGGGCTTGGCATTAATTGCAGCTAAGGATTTTACTCATAACCTTTACATTGAAAAATTCGTAAAAGATAATAGAATTCACATTCTAGTAACCCCTATGTTTACCCAAGATGAAATCGATATAAGGATATCTGTGCTTTCAACCTGCCCTCTTGGCTCAGACCAGGATTGCGATGGCAAAAGGAGAAACTCCTTCACTGATGATGCCAAGACCCAGTACTGTTATTATGACGAAGCCAACCAGAGGTGCTTGTTAAAAACAGACTTTAAAACTTGTGTATTTGACCAGAAAGTCACAGCGGATTGCTTGTGCGGTGACGAGTTTGCCTCTGGAAGCCGAGGCCTTTACTGCTTTAATAGGGCTGATGGGGAAATATTTCTTGTGCCATTCAACTGCAAAGCACCAGAATATGCTTCCATAAGCAATAAATGCCCTCTTTATTGTGGAGTGCTAACCCAGACAGAAGGCTGCGTTGGTGACGAGCAGTATTATTGCGAGAAAGACCCTTGCGGCTTTGGAACAGAGAGCAATCCTTGCATTGTTGAGCAGAAAGGAAGCAAGATAATTTGCAAGCAAAAAACCTAAATCTTTTTATACTTGGCTTGTAATTGTTGTTAATCATGGTTAGGGGTAAAAGAGGTAAGAGTGCTTTAGCACTATTGTTTTACACTTTCTTCACGCTCATAATAGCAGCCCTGTTTGTCCTGGCAGTTTTGGGTAAAGTAAAGTCTGCTGTGAATGATTCTAATTATCATAAGAAGTTCTATTCAAGAGACCTTGCTTTGCTTGTGGATTCACTCCACACAGCCAATGGCAAGTTCGTGATGGACTATGATTTTAACACTTCTGAGAAGATGCCTTTAGACATTAACCTTGAAGTTGATAAAGTAATTCTCACAGACAGAACTGACAAGCCAGTTGAGACCAGGGCTCAGACTGTCTTCTTATTCGGCTATAACGATTATGTGAAGGTTAAGCCTGCAAGCATAAACCAGGGTGTGAAAAAGTTCAAGATAGTTGCTGAGAATAAAACAATCACTTTCCAGAATAACAATACTTAAAGCAGGATTGAAAATGAAGAAGGTATTAACAAAGAACAGGAAGGGCGAGTTCGGTACAGAGGAGTGGCTTGAGCAAATCCCTTACATAGTCCTGACTATCATTGTATTTGTTGGCATATTCCTTCTTGTGAATTATTATGTTAACATCACTGTGAATGTCAAATCCCTCCAGGTGGAGGTATTGTTTAACAGGTTGATGTACTCCCCAAACTCAACCATATATACAGATAATGTCACCGGCATTCTTTATCCCGGCATTATTGACCTTGAAAAATTCACTGATGAAACTCTTGATAATTCAATAAAGTACTATTATGAAAGGCATGCTGCTGCCAAGCTCGAGCTCTTTAATCAGAAAGGCGAAAGTGTGAAAATTGCTTATCTTAACAAGCTTTGGTTTGAGCGCTTGGAGCCATTGGCAAAGGCCGGTGTTGGGGGGGCAAGCAGCGCTGAGATTTACACAAAGAAAATTCCTGTGAGCTACAGGGAGAACAGGGTTAACCTGCCGGGATTCCTGAAAGTGGAGATATTATTGCCTAATTAGGTGTGTAAGATGCGAGCATCACTTAAATCAAGGAAAGGTTTCAGCACAATTGTTACAATATTCTCCATCCTCTTATTGACGCTTACATTCATAGCCTTCATCTTCCTGTTCAAGCTCATGGCTAAAGAAAAGACAGGAGAAACAGAGTCAAAGTTTTCCTCTATCCAGACAGAGCTTTTGCTTAAGTCATTCCTAAGAGCCCAGGCTCCTGGCAATCCCCAAGACTTGACACCAGAGGTAGGAGAAGTCATTACTAACGCAGACCTGGTAAGTTGGACTTGTAATAATAACAAGAACAGCAGGAATTCCAAGGCTCTTAAGGATTCTCTAAACAATTATTTTGACACAGTCTATGAGGATGACTGGCACCTGGAAATCACATACTCAGACACAAGGCTTGACAAGAAAGGCTTTGGCCATAAAAGCTGGCTCAAAGAAGTTGAGTATGAGATTGAAACTTATGCAACAGCTGCTTACCTTGCAGCGATGTGGGGAAAATCAGGAATATTCACTAAGAATGACGTGCCTAAGGAATTGGCTCTTAAGCTCTTCCTCATACCTTACCGAGATGCAGGCTATGCCTCCCAGATAATCCCTTGCACAGATAATAACGCGTTGGCTATCGTAACCCTTAAATCTCACACAGCATTTTTTGAGATCAAGCACTTACGTATGATGGGAATAAAATGATAATGCGGAGCTGTAGAAAAACAATGAGCAATAAGAACACAATGAACAAGAAAGCCCAGAGCGGAATATATCCCTTGTTCGTGGCAGTCTTCACCATATTCGCCTTAACATTCGCCCTCGTCCACCTTAATGAAACCAAGAAGATAGAGGGCCTTCCATTAGGAGAACGGCAGGCAGCAGTGTTCGCTGCAATCCAAGACTCTGATTCTGTTAATCTCTTCATTGACAAGGCTGCTGAGCTCTCAGCCAAACAAGCTATGAACAAAATTAGGAGCTCGTGCTTTGTAGGGACCGACACAGAGGCAGATATTGACGAGTTAATCTCTGATTGCGGCAAGTATGTTTATCCTCAGTGGAGCACTAATGAAACTATGTGCCTGCCTGATTGCGAAACAGCTTTCCTAAATGCTTTTAAAGATGATTTCATTGCAAGAACAGAGGACTACTTCCAGCGCACAGGTGTTAAGCTTCCAATATCATACCGCCTCCAGATAGAGCCTTTTGAGGACCACTTCCTTTTGAAGGGAGTATCTGACAGCACAACAGGGTTTAATATTCTTAGCATGGAAGTAAGAACTAAGAGTCCTGTTGCTAGGATGCTGGATTACAAGGGCGGAAGATTAACCTGGCCTGTTGAGACCTCTGCAAAAGCTGTTCACTCATGCTATGGCTGGAGAATGCTTGATGGAAAGATTGACGACCATCCCGGAATTGATATTACTGCATCCGAAGGAACTCCTGTGATTGCATCTGCTAACGGACAGGTAGTGGCTGTTGACAATTGCTGGGGCAGGATTGTTATTTACCATGGCTCTGGCTTAAGCACAGAGTACTTGCACCTGAGCACTATTAGCGTAAATTTTGACCAAGAAGTTGC
>DATEYH010000160.1:0-12431 GCA_035256305.1 Candidatus Nanoarchaeia archaeon | reverse complement strand
AGGCAAATGATGCGAATTGACACAGGGATTTGGGCAATCCATTATAATTTTGATCCGGATGAAAAGCTCATGGTGATGCACGCTACAGAACAAACAAGCGCAAGCAAAGGAATGGTAGTGACTTACCCTATTCCTCCGAATGGTTCAGGGCCCTTGCATGTAGCCAGGTTCCAGGCTGCTTCTTCAAGTGATTTTGACAGCACTTATGCAACCTTCACTCCAGACGGAACAAAAATACTATTCAGCGGTTATTGCAGGGATGCATCAAACAGGGATATCTATATCGCCGTCTACAAAAAGCCAGGCACCCCAAGCTCTGTAACAGCTGTTAACCTTGGAAACGGCCAAATGAGCCTATCATGGAAGCCAGCAAAGCAGCACAGGGAAATAAAAGAATACGAAATCTACACAGCAACTTCGCAAACAGGAGAATACACTTTGGCAGCAATTATTCCAGAGACCATAACCTACCTTGATGCTCCAAGCAAAATCAGTGCTAGTGACACTACGATAAATGTTGACTCAACAGCAGGTTTCCCTTCGAGTGGCTATATCGAAATACTGGGGTTAAGCACAGCGAAGCCTACTGAAATAATACAATACACAGCAAAGACAGCCACCTCATTCACAGGCTGCACAAGAGGAGCAAAAGGAACAACACCAGCAGAGCACTGGAATGATGCATTTGTATGGAAATACACCGGAGAAAACGCCTACACAGGAACTTACACATCAGGAACCTGGTACAAAATAAGATCAGTAGAATGGTCAAGCCTAAGAAGCGAATTTTCAAGCCCAGTAACAGCTAACTAGGAATCAGGTGAGAAATTATGAAATCAAAAAATCAAAGATTTTTTGGTCCAGAAACCCAAATAGGTTTTCTGAAAAAAACAACTTTAAGCATTTTTGTACTGATTTTTTTATTGCCAGCAATTGCAAGTGCAGCAACCTACTACGTTTCAACAACAGGAAATGATGCAAATCCAGGAACAATAGACCAGCCATTCAAAACACTGCAAAAAGCAGCCAACACAGTCCACGCGGGAGACACATTATATATACGCGGCGGAAGGTATTATGAAGGCGCATCATTCTTTCTGCAAAACGGCACAGAAACAGCGCCAATCACAGTCACAGCGTACCCTGGAGAAAGAGTCATACTTGATGGAAACAACTACACCATACCAGCAAAAGAGTCAGGAAGCTGCCTAATAATGGTATACGGCAGCTGGTACACTGTCAAAAACCTGGAAATGACTGCCTCAGGAGGCACTGGAATATGCCTAATAGGGCAGCATAATATAGTGGACAGTGTATTTTCCTATAAGAACTGGGGTGGCGGCATCCTCCTCACTGGAAACTATGACACAGCACAGAATTCTCGCTCCTGGTCGAACAGCATGAACAACGAAGGATACACAGCAGAGGCAAAGGGTGAAGGCTGGGCCTGGGGAATTACCTGCGCACGCTACCCAGACCATTGCACCATCAGGAACTGCACAGCCTGGGACAACTGGGGAGAAGGCATATCAACTTTCGAAACCCTGCATGTAACCATAGAAGACTGCACATCATACGACAACCAGCAAAACTACTACATATCAGACACCAAATACACAGTGCTAAGAAGAAGCCTATCATACTGCACACCAGGAAACGCAATCGACCCTCACGTAACCCAGAACGGCATAATCATTGGCGATGAGAAAGGAGTGCCTATTCCACTTGGTGATAGCGGCACCAGATACCCATCATCAAATAACACCATCATCAACAACATAGTAATCGGGTGCGACAGAAACCTAGCAGCAGGAATATATGAAGGACTCATAATAGCACATAACACTTTTGCCAATTGCGATGGCGATTGCGCTGAGCCTGCAAGCGTCCTATTCTATGGCGGAAATGGAACAACAACCCGCTTCATAAACAACATAATCATACAAGACGACAACCTACCAATAGCAATAGAAGGAACCCTGAGCAACATTGTCCGCGGCAATAATCTCTGGTCAAGAACACCCCCAACAAGCGCAAGAAGCTCAGATGACATAATAGGCGACCCGAAATTAGCAAGGCAAGCCACGCTAAGCCCAGGACAAATGACGCCAGAATGGTTCAAACTACTGGCAGACTCACCGGCAATAAACAAAGCAAAAATCCTCACTGAGATTACTGACGACTTCTTCAAAACAACAAGAGGAAACAACCCAGACATAGGGGCACATGAATACATCGGAAGCACGCCTCCCACTCCTGTCCCAGGAGACCTTAATGGTGACGGAAAAGTTGATGTTTCAGACCTCAACCTTGTGGCAAGTGACTTCGGAAAAACCTCAAACTTCAACAATGCTAAATCTGACACAAACATTGACGGAATAGTAGATATTTATGATGTAGTGTACGTGGCGAGCAGGATTAGCTAATTTTGGGCATAAAGTTGGAAAGCTTTAAATAAGAGAAGTCCTATTTTCATTAAAGAAAGCTTGTCTGTGAAGTCAAGCCTTATATTTGGAGGTGTAAAAATGAGAAAATACCTGACTTTTGTTCTGGTCGGAATATTGTGCCTAATGATAGTAAGTTGCACCAAGGCTCCTCCTGCTAGCCCAGAGCCTGTTGTTGAAAAAGAAGCAAGCGTTTTCCTGCAGCCTGCCTCGTCTTCAGCCAATGTAGGCAATGAGTTCGCGGTTGAAGTCAGGATAAAAGATGTTAATGCCCTTTTTGGCTTCCAATTTGACATTAATTACGATCCGCAAATCTTAGAGGTAAAAGAGGTAAAGGAGGGTAGCCTCCTGAATAACGAGGCCACTACCCAGACATTCTGCATGAATCCCAACCTAGGCACCCCTGGCTTGATTAAGAATGTGATATGCACCAAGCTAGGAGAGGGAAGCGCTAGCGGCAGCGGGCTTTTAGAAACAATTACTTTCAAAGCACTAGCTGCAGGCCAGAGCGATATAACCTTTTCCAACTTCAAGCTGGCTGACTCAAAGGGAGTTGAGATAAAGGCTACAAGCTCTAATGGAAAAGCAGATGTGAATTAGCCCCAGCTAGGTAAGGGATTATGAGAAGATTTTGTTTCTGCATAATATTTTTACTCTTTTTGTTAGTTAGCTCTATCAGCGCAACAACTTATTATGTATCAACTACAGGCTCAGACACAAACAACGACGGAATAGTTGACATTTACGATGTAGTATACGTGGCTAGTAGGATTGGCTAATGAGCCGAAACAATTTTATACTACCTGTTCAACTAAATAATCGGAGGAAAGAGGGATGATTCTTAGCAATACTTCCAGGAAAGTGGAGAAGAGCAAGGTCTTTAAGGATTTCATAAAGAAGAACCCTGAATATTACCTAGCGCACTGCTTCACCATGCTTAATGAGGGTGAAAAGAAGTTCAAGTGGGAGTTTGGCTATTATTCTGAGAAGACTGACAAGGTGGTTGTGTTTGAAACCGATCCAAAGGTCGTCATGAGGCCTGAGGAAGAGGTCTTTAAGAAAGAGGGAGTTGTCAAGAAGCTTGACCTGAGCAAGGCAAAGGTTAGCCTGGGAAAGGCAATGAAAATCTGCAATGAGATTATTAAGAAAAAATACCCTAACAGGAGCATCACCAAGAGCATAATCATATTGCAGAGCCTTGAAAAGCAGATGTATAACATCACGTTTGTCACCATAAGCTTTGATATTCTTAACATTAAGATTGACGCAACAACAGGCGAGGTGCTGTCAGACAATATCCAGAGCGTGCTTAGCTTGGGGAAAGTTGAAAAATGAAATGTAATAAGGCTTTGATTATTTTGAGTGCATTTCTGATTTTATTATCAGCAGTTGTAAGCGCAGCAACCTATTACGTTGACAAGGACTCAATCGGTGGAACCTGCAATAACAATAACGCTGGAACAAGCATAACAGCACCATGGTGCACCCTCACAAAAGCAAGCGCCACAGTACGCGCTGGTGACACCGTCAATATCCGGGCAGGCACATACACTGATAACGACAACTCTGCTGTCATCCTTATGCGATATTCAGGCACAGCCACCAATCGGATTACATGGCAGAACTACAACAATGAAATAGTTATCCTCCGGGGAACGCCAATCGGTATAAACTTCCACACTCAGCAATATATCACGGTTGACGGGATTACTATAGACAATGTAAACAGAGAAACTTCCGTAATGAGTCCCGGCTTATACTTCTATACTTCCCAACATTGTACTTTCCAAAACGGGGCCATTCGCTATATGAAAACGGGGGTGGGGAGTAGGGCTGTCTTTTTTCGCATCGGGTCGTCCTATAACTCAGTTCTGAATTCTACCATCGAATACGGCGGGACAACTGAGTCGGGGTCACCTCCTCTGGGGGGCGGGGATGAAGGCGACCTTGTATGGATGGATGGAGATCATAATCTCGTTCAGGGATGTACCATTAGATTCGGCGGGCATGATACTCTCATTATTGGCGGGTCTTACAACATCGCCAGAAACAACGAGATGTATAACACAGGTTGGAACAGGGTTATGCAGACGGGTGATCCAAACGTAACGCACAGACAGCTTGTTGAGGGTAACATCATACATGACTCTGGTGACTATGCTGATTGGGGCGCTCCGAACCTTGGCGTGCAACTTCAAGCGTCCAATACCATTTTTAGAAGAAACCGTCTTTATAATGCCTTTGGTCATGGTATTGGCATTTATGCCGGATGGGGTGTAAACACTTACTATGAATCAGATAATTTACGCATATATCACAATGTCATCTATAACTGCGGCACGGCCCATATGAGTTATTACTGTTACGGGATAAGTGTTACTGAAGACACAAATGATCTCATGCAGAATTTGGATGTTAAAAACAACATCTTCTATGGCAACTGGCTGCGTGATGCCACATATGATATTGGCCGCACGGAAAAGAATGGAAATGTACTCGACCCAGAAGATATAACAAACATTGGCAATCATTGGGACAATGACGGCGACCCAAGATTTACTGCTCCGGGAAGCGGGGATTTTACCCTACAATCCAGCAGCCCATGCATAAATGCAGGCACATGGCTTACTGTCACTAGAAGCGCCGGCAGTGGAACAAGCATTCCTGTAAATGACGCAAGTTACTTCATGGACGGCTGGGGAATAATCGAAGGAGACATCATACAATTACAAGGACAGACAACAACAGCAAGAATTACAAGCATCAATTATGATACTAATACTATTACTGTTGACAGGAGTCTTACTTGGACTTCTGGTCAAGGAGTTGCCCTAGCTTATAGTGGCAGCGCCCCAGACATCGGAGTTTATGAGTATGCAAGCGGAACTCCACCACCAACATGCTCAGGAACATGCAAAACTAACACCTGCAGCTCATACACGAGCTGCACAATCAGCTCTGGAACTTGCTCATCAGGCTACTGCTGCACAGGAACATGCACAACAACGACACCGCCTGCTTGCATAGAAGCAGACTGGACTTATACAGATGGAACATGTCAGCCTAATAACACCCTTGTAAGAGCCTGGACTAAGATTAACAGCAATTGCCAAGGAGGAGTAAGCCATCCGGCTACAGAAACAATCAGTTGCACCTATGTACCAACAAGCATCCCAGGCGACATAAACAATGACGAACAAGTAAACATCCAAGACCTAAACATCGTAGCATCAGACTTTGGCAAGAGCTCAGGGCTTAACAACGCAAAATCAGACACAAACAACGACGGAATAGTTGACATTTACGATGTAGTATACGTAGCGAGCAGAATCGCATGAGGTGAAAACTATGAAGAAGATTTTTATTGGAATGATATTATTGTTTTGCATACTGCCTGTTCTTGCTAGCGCAGCAATTATAGTTGACCATAATGCTGTTGAAGATTTTGACAGCATCCCTTCTTATTGGATTGAAAAGGCAAAACAAAATTTGAGACTATCTTATGGGCATACATCACATGGAAGCCAGATAATAACTGGGATAAATATTCTTACCGAAGAATATTATCGTAATCCATATTCATATTTTCTTGCTTCATGTAGTAATTACTACGGCACAGGCTCCTTGTATTCTTGTTGTGATAATTACGGATCCAATTTGCCAAGTGGAACCTTGTCCTTATGGGATTTTCACTGGCAGAGGCCTATGGGCGGGGCATACTCCTTGGGAGATCCAAACAGATACTTATGGGCAGAGGCCACAAGAAATCACCTTAATGGGATTGGCCAGGACAGGAACGTAATAATGTGGTCCTGGTGCGGAGAGCATGTCTGGGCGAATAATACATGGACCACAGTGGAGGATATTAACCTCTACCTTAACCTAATGAATGAGCTTGAGCAAGATTACCCTAATGTAAATTTTGTTTATATGACTGGCCATCTTAATACAAATCAAGGCCCTCCTTCTGGCATTACCTATTTACGTAACAAGCAGATACGCGATTATGCTGTAGCAAATAATAAAATATTATTTGATTTCGCTGATATTGAGAGTTATGACCCTAATGGAAATTATTATCCTCAGGATGGTGACCAATGTAGTTGGTGCTATACGTGGTGTGATAATCACCCTGCTGATTGCGAGGGGCTTCCACCCAATAGCGAAGATACAGCGCCAGAATATTATGGCTGTGCTCATTCCAATGGCCTGAATTGCTTAAGAAAAGGAAAGGCATTCTGGTGGCTTATGGCAAGACTTGCTGGTTGGGATGGAGGCAGTGTCCAAACATGCTCTGACGGAACACTTTACAGCCAATGCTCAGCTACCAAGCCAAAATACTGCAGTAGCGGAACTTTAATTAACGCATGCTCAACATGCGGATGCCCAGCCAGCCAAACATGCCAAGCAAACGGAAGCTGCACAGCACCGCCAACCACTTGCAGTGATGGCACACCCTACAGCCAATGCTCCAATACAAAGCCATTATACTGCAGCAGCGGAGCACTAATAAACAAGTGCACAACATGCGGATGCCCATCAAGCCAAACTTGCCAAGGTAATGAAAGTTGCACAGCAATACAAACCTGCTCAGGGACATGTAAAACTAACGCCTGCAGCTCATACACGAGCTGCTCAACAGCATCTGGAACTTGTTCCTCAGGTTACTGCTGTACAGGAACATGCACAACAACACCACCTGTAAGCGCAGCAACAATCAGCTACTGGTCATTTGACGACCAAGCCAACCCAGGAAGAGATTATGTAGGCATTAATCATGGAACATTACAAAACAGCCCGACCTGGACTTCCAGCGGTCACAACAACGGAGCAATAAGCTTCGACGGAACAAACGACTACATAGACTGCGGAAAAGATTCAAGCCTAAGCCAAGAAAACTTCACAATAACAGCATGGATAAACCTAAGAGCACTAAGCACAGAGAACCTAGTAGCAAGAAAAGCAGAAAACCCATACAAAGGATGGGCATTCTTCATCCAAGGAACCACACAACCAAAAATAAGCTTCAGCTACTTCTACGGAAACGGAACAACAGCAGCCCAACAGAATCTCGCAGCCAACACCAACCTACAAGTTAACAACTGGTACCACATTGCTATTACTGTTATAAATGGTAATAGTGTAAGATTTTATTTGAACGGAGCCCTAGACGCAGAAAAAACCATGACACAAAGATTCACTTACCCAGACAGGTCTCTAACAATAGGAAAATCAGAGTCAGGATACTTCGGAGGATACACCAACGGAATAATAGACGAAGTCAGGATTTACAATTATGTTTTAAGCGCTGCGGAGATATTGGCTCAGTATAGCGGTAGCGTAGGAACAGAAAACAAAGCAGACATAAACAACGACGGAAAAACAGATGTCCAAGACCTAAACATAGTAGCATCAGACTTTGGCAAGAGCTCAGGGCTTAACAACGCGAAATCAGACACAAACAATGACGGAATAGTGGATATTTATGACGTAGTATACGTAGCGAGCAGAATCGCTTAAAAATTTCGTTTTCATTCTTTTTTCATTCTTCAGTGAGAAATGTATAACTCGGGAATATATTTCTTAATCCTTGGTTTTGTAAGTTATATATTAAGGGTTAATCATATTTATAAATACCAACCCATATAAAAATAGTTGATGGTTATCAACAAGAACACCAAGGGAATAAGCTACGGCGCAATGATTAACAACAAGCCGCTCAACTCCTTCTTTGAAGATGAAGATGATAACGGAACAACCGACGAAGAAGAATAAAGCAGACCGATAAGATAATTAATCATTCTTTGCATAGCTATCAGAAATGCAAAGCATTTCTGGAGCAAAAGGAACTAAGTTCCTTTGTGCTAGAAAAGCTAAGCTTTTCTTCGCGCTTCAAAAGCTTTGCTTTTGTTGGCTTTCATAAATCCTGACAGCTTCAGCCACAACCTCTTCCTTGCTCTTGCTAGCGTCAAGATAAACCACTCTTGAGCCTCGCTCCTCGAATAACTTCCTGAACCATTTGCTCTTGAAGCGCTTGTAAGCCTTTCTCTGGAACTCAAGGTTTTCAAATATGGAGTTGTCTTTCTTGCCTTCCCTGGCTCCAAGCCTTTCCATGCAAACCTCTGGCTTTACATCAGTGATTAAGAGCAGGTCAGGCCTGTGCTCTAGTGCTAGCTGGTTGCCTTTAAGGGAGAGCACCTTGTTAAGCGATAAAGGCTCTGCCTGGATTGGCTGGTAGACAATAGAGGTGGTAACGCTCCTGTCCTGGATAATGGTCTTTCCCTTCTCAAGCAAAGGGAGAATTATCCTCTGGTAAAGGATTAGCCTGTCAAGCGAGTACGCTGTTGCTGTTGTGAGCGCAGAATAATCCCTCTTGTTATGCCTGATAATCTCCTCGCGGATAGCATAGCCAACGAGGGAATAGGTGGGCTCTGCAGAAATAATGACGTCATAGTCATAGAGCTCCTCTGGCTCTGGCAAGGAGTGAGAGCTCTTCCAGTACTCCTTCAGCTCAAACACCCTTTTTCCCTGCTTCTTTAAGCAGTCAGCAAGCCCGTTCACAATAAGGCTCTTGCCGCTCCCATCCAAGCCGTCAATGATTACAAAAAAGCCTCTTGAGTTGCTCATAATTATTTTTTGACAGAATAAACTTCCTTATAAATGTTTGGAAACTCGTCCTGTCCTCCAAGAAGAAGGGTAGTTAGCGGAGCTGCTTGCTTGGCAAGCCTGCTCATGCTGTTCACAAGCCCTCTTATCTCCCACTGGGCGTGCTTGTCTTCTCTTGTCCTTGATACATGATAAAGCTCTCGCGTGTTAATTCCTACGAGTGTTCTTCTTCTGTGGGCATTGGTTAAGCAGTATTCTGCTGCTTTCCCATAGCTTGGTTTGAAATCAGAATATTGCCCTGCACTCAGCTCTGCAATGTTTTTCAGCTCACCTGCAAGCCCAACCTCTTCAATATTTGGAGGAATGGTTATTCCGAGCTCAGGGTTATAGTCCTGGCTAAGGAGGGTCATCAGCCTGTGCCTTTTGAGCTGGGCAAAGCCGCTTGCGCTTATCACAACTTCGAACATCATCCCATTGCTCACCTCAAAGGCTCTCGGTGTCTTGTCAAATGCAGAAATACAACGAAAGGCTTGTTGTACAAAATAGTCTGCTAGCTTGTTTTTGGCAAGTATACAGGCGCGCTCGTAGCATTCCTCTATGCTCTTATCTGAGTACTCGTGCAGCAATGCAGCAATAATATTCCTATCAATATTATTAGACTTTACAAAGGTAACCCTGCCGTCTTTCCTAAATCTTGTCTCAAGCTTATATGAAATGTAGCCAACTAGCTCTAGCTTGCGTAGAAGCGGAGGTAAGTTGAACTGCGAATGCACAAGCTCTCTCAACCAGGGATCAGTAAATTCGAAGTTGCCATCCATAAGCTCCTGACCTGGGTTGTGCTGCCTGAATATTTCTGGGTCTGTGAGCTGGATAAGGGAGGGGGCATAATTCTTTGCCTCTTCAAACAGCTGCTTGGCAAGCTCACGGTCTTCTTTCAATCTACCATATTTCAAGGTTCTTATTGTGTGCTCAAGAGCCTCTCCGTCCAGTGAGCATCCTAATTGTGCCTTGGTTGCTTGGCATACTGCAAAGCGAGCATCTTCCTTAGCGCTCCCTTCCAGGCTCTTCAAGAAATCCTTTTTTTCCTTGCTTTCTAGTTTTTGCATCTTATCAGAATTCTTTTTTTGCAAATGCTCGTACAGCTTGGTGAAAGCGTACCTGTAAAAACTGTTTTGCTGCTGTACTAATTGCTTAAACTTTTCCAAGTCATCTTGAGAATATTCCTGTGGTTCAATAATATCATCGAGGTCAGCATCAAGGGTTATGTACCGTTGTGATTTTTCTGTATAACCCACTCCTATTCTCCTCTTCTCAATGTCCTCGACAGCAAGCCTTGACACGTCCGTGATATTGAAGTTGAAAAGCGCATGGTCTGCAACCGAGTGGTGGCCCATTCCGTAGATTATTCTTTCATTTGATTTTCTTGCCTCAGTAACATCGTGAATCGCTTCCTCAAGTAGTTTGTTCACATCTTCTGGCTTCCTGCTAATCCTGGCATAAGCTGCGGCTAATACTTCAGGGGTGAACATCTCAGCAAGCTCACCAGTCCTCTGGATGGCTGATTCGAGCTTGGTTCTCTCTGATGATGCAGTGTGTTCCAAATCCTGCTTTAAGGCTTTTAATTCTTCAAGAATCCTTATCGGAGCATTCATTCCAGCTAATCTAACATTAACCATTAAGCCACCCCCTGCTTTATAAATTCCAGAGTGATGAAAAAAAATCAGGTTTATATGTTTTTTGATTAACAAGTTAGAAAGATTTATTAAAAAGCTCAGTGTCCAACTTTCTCGTGGGAACATGATTTTCGGAGTTACAGGCTTCAATGCAGCTGGCAAGGGAGAGTTCTGCAATTATCTGGTAGCCAAAGGCTTTGTGATGTACTCATTATCTGACATCATAAGGGAAGAATTGACAAAACAAGGAAAAGAGATAACCAGAGAGAACCTTATACTCAAAGGCAATGAGCTGAGGAGCAAATACGGCAGCTCAATCCTTGCCAAGAGGACTATGCAGAAGCTTGAGCCTGGAAAGAATTATGTTATTGACTCCATAAGGAATCCTGAGGAGATAAACCTGCTTAAGAGGAATCATGACTTCAGGCTTGTGTTCATAGATGCTCCTCTCAGGAAAAGATATTTGCGAGTGATTAAGAGGAAGCGCGAAGGAGAAGAGGTTCTCTCGTTCAAGCAATTCCAGGCATTGGAGCAGAGAGAGCTTGCTAGCAATAACCCCGCAGGCCAGCAGCTGCTCAATTGCAAGGAAATGGCTGATATTTTGCTTGTTAATGATTCAACACTAAAAGCATTTCAGAAGAAGATTGACAAGTTAATGGGTGGTTCAAGATGAAGAAAAAGCAAGCAAAACAAGACAAATGTATAAGTAAAAAATACGTCAGGCCAAGCTGGGACGAGTACTTCATGGAAGTAGCCAGGGCTATTGCCAAGAGAGCAACCTGCGACAGGGGCAGGAGCGGCTGCGTGATTGCCAAGGACAAGCAGATAATGGTGACCGGCTATGTAGGCTCGCCAGTAGGGCTTCCTCATTGCGATGAAGTCGGCCACTTGATGAAGAAGGTAATCCATGATGATGACACTATCTCCCAGCATTGCATGAGGACTGTGCATGCAGAGCAGAACGCCATGTGCCAGGCAGCCAAGAGAGGAATATCAATTGACGGCGGGACACTTTACTGCAAAATGACTCCTTGCAGGACCTGCGCCATGCTCCTGATTAACTGCGGCATCAAGCGAGTGGTTTGCGAGAACAAATACCACCTGGCAAAGGAATCTGAGGAGATGCTCAAGCAGGCAGGAGTAAAGCTAGAATACTTTGACGAGAAAGTTGAGGAGTATAAAAACCAATAAACAATAAGCCCCGCCGGCGTGTGAGGCGCTGGGAAAAATTTTAGAGAAATATTTAAATTGTGAGACATTCTTATCAGAGTACATGAATGTATTATTCATCTGCAACCAGAACGAGAACAGGAGCAAGACTGCCGAGGAAGTTTTTCGTGGGCAGTTCAAAACTAGGTCTGCAGGACTTTATAATGAGAATCCTGTTAATGCGAAACAGTTAAGCTGGGCAGAAATCATTATTGTGATGGAAGAATCCCAGAGAAAAGAATTAGGAAAAAGGTTTCCAAAGCAATATCTGAAAAAACAAATACTCTGTCTTGCGATACCTGACATTTATTCTTATAACCAGCCAGAGCTTATTGAAGAACTTAAGTGTAAGATGAAGGCTCTAGTTGAGCCACTCATCAAATAATTGCTTGGCTTTCTTCTTTGAGTTGAAGATTTTTGTCTCTGAAACTCCAAGCGCTGGTAAGTGCCTGGTGACCTTGTATTTCTTGCCTTTGCTATTCTGCAGCTCAATAAATGA
>DATEYH010000159.1:0-3793 GCA_035256305.1 Candidatus Nanoarchaeia archaeon | reverse complement strand
TAATGGTGCGCAACGAGGAAATTCCTCTTGAAGCAGCGCTTAGGATGGCTGAGGAAAAGCATAAAACCAAGGAAAAGCAAGAGAAACAAGAAACTTCGCCAAGGATCATTAAAGTTCCTGAGAAAAGGGTGAGCGAGAAACAGCTCGAAGAGCTGCAACTAAGGATACTAGTTCTTGAGGAGAAGAACAAGCAGCTCAAGCATTACCTGAATGAGAAGGACAAGCTGATAACCAGGCTTAAGAGGAGGCTTAACCAACAGCCTGGAGAGCAACTTGTAGGCTACAAGGAGAGCAGAATCAAGCATTACACCAAGCAGCTAAAGGATAATGAGCGCCTGGTAAGGCATTATGAGAAAGAGCTGAGGAGAATGGATGAGTTCATTGCAAGCCTTAGCCATGGCAAGGCAGCCCTGGTTAAGAAGCTCAAAGACTTGAGCCAGGACGAGTTTGCTGCAAAGAGCTTCCTGAATATTGGCGAAGGAGACTTACTGCTGGTTGAGAACCCTGTCAGGATAAGCCAGAAAGTACTTGACGAGCTGGAAGGCAAGGCTAAGATTATAATTACAAACAACATTCCAAGGAATCCTGTGCCAGGCTTTGTTTTCATAAAGCCAGAAGGAGTAATAATCAGGGAGAGCGCTCACTTTGCAATCGCAGACAAGAAAGCAACTGAAGAAGCAATCAAGAAAAAAGATATTCTAAAGAACATTCTTGATGAGTACAAGAAAGAAAGATTAAGAGATGATTAATCAAATCACAGAACCATATTTAATCTACGCATTACTCCACAACATAAATTCCCTTGTGAACTACCACCTTTACTTCCTGGCCTAGCTCAAAGCTGTTGCTGGGATGGTTCTTTACCATGCTTGACTGAAAATCAAAGGGATTAATAACTTCAAGGTAGGGATGGGTCCTGGACACATAAGTTGAGTGCCTCTTAAGCACATGATAGTGCATCTTAGGGTAGTCAGTTGTTACAAAGCAGTTCTTCTCAAAGTCAAACAGCTTTATCTTAGCCCCTGTCTTCTCCACCCTGAAGACTTTGTCATCATTAAGTATTATGTCTCCTGTCTGGAAATCAGCCAGCCTGGCCATCACATTAAGCCTGTACATGTTCTTGCTGCTCTGCTTGTTCCTTGTGAATAGGTGAGGGCTTGCATTGAACACTCCGCCATAGGTTTCCCAGAGCTCTTTTCCAAGCGCCTGCGCAATCCTTTTGTTAGTCAGGTAGAGGTCAAAGCCGTCATTAACCTGCTCAACCTTGTTTATGAAAACGCCCTTGTTCCTCAGGTTCTCAACTCTTCTCTTAAGAAGCTCCACTCCTTTCTCCAGCACATCAGTATTAAGGCTTCTCACCTGGAGGATTGCCTCAAAATAATCAGTGCCTTCTTTTGCGCAGATCTCGCACTTCACAAGCTTGATAACAACCTTGACAACGTGCTCCTTGTCCTTGAGCTTGGCTATTACTTCGCTCTCCTTCTTCTCTTTAAGAGCGCTTGGCATGCGGATTTCATTAAAGAAAACCTTTGCTTTAGGGATTTCTTGCCTGATTTTCTTGCTAATAAGCTCTTCCAGGCTAGTGTAAGGCTTCCAGAGATTCTTCTCAAGGTATTTGCTGCAAGAACAAAGAGTAAGATTAATAGCTTTCATAAAATCACCGATTTTATGGAACAGCAAAATAGAATTTTGCTTGTTCCACACAACTACCCCCTTTCAAGCAAAATGGGAAGATGAATGGGTTTTTAAGCTTTTGGAAAGCGTAGCTATGTAGAAATCCTTACCGTCGTTGCCATTCAGCTTTTTGTCGCTTCGCTTTAAAACCTGGGAAAAACCAGGCGACATGCGCTCGTTACACTCGCTCAGTCCCCTAAGTGCTGCCGAGCACGAATGTGCGAGCGTAGCACACTTTTGTAAACTTACAAAAGCGAAGCTTTTGAAGTTCCAAAAACTTCGTTTTTGATAACTTTTCATAAAAGTTTGGCAGATCAGGTAAGCCGAGCAGGGAAGGATTTCTAGCATTTAAAAACTCCCAGGGCTTTAAAAACCGCAAGCTTTTTTAACCCCTTGCTTTCCTACTAGGGATAATGTTCGGAAAAAAGAAGGGCAAAGAGAAAAAAGAACCTCCTAAGAAGCCTACTACCTGGTACGGTAAGATCTGGTATTTTATCTGGCATGACAACTCTGTTGCCAGCTGGATTGTTAACATAATCCTGGCTTACCTTATAATCAAGTTCATAGTATACCCTCTTCTGGGCTTAATCTTTGGCACAGGTTTCCCTATTGTTGCTGTGGTTAGCAACAGCATGGAGCACAGGACTTCTTACCTTTGCCTGACATATGATTCTAGCGGAGCCTGCACCATGTATGATTACTCCAAGAACGAGATTTGCGGCAAGAACTTTGACACGAAACAAAGCCTTTCCTTTGACGAGTTCTGGGAAACCTGCCAGGACCACTACCTGGAGCGCAACATAACTAAGGAGGAATTTGAGAATTACCCTTTAAAGAACGGCTTTAACAGGGGAGACATAATGTTCCTTATAGGCAAGAAGCCAGAGGACATAAAGATTGGTGACGTGATAGTGTTCCAGTCAAAAAAGCCTTATCCTATAATTCATAGAGTTGTAAGCAAAGATGACAAGGGCATGTGGGTGTTCCAGACCCTGGGAGACCATAACAAAGCCCAGATAAGGGACAGCGAGCTTGACGAGAGCCAAGTCCTCCAGAAGCAGCTCCTGGGCAAGGCAGTCCTGAGAGTGCCATGGCTTGGCTATGTCAAGATATGGTTTGTTGACCTGATGAAAATGACAGGGCTTTATTACGTGTTTAGCCCTGGCTAGGCTTTTCAAAACTCAAAACACAAAGTATTTAAAGGGTTTGGAAAAGAAAAGTTTACAAGGAAAAAATCCTTTAAGAGGTTTTGTTAATGGTGATGTTTTGCCCCAAGTGCGGCTCATTATTGAAACCGAGAACTGAGAAAAAAAGAAAGGTGCTTGCTTGCAGCTGCGGCTACACCACCAAGGACTTGAGCGCAGCAGAGATAAAAGAGAAGTTTGCAAAGGAAGAAAAGAAAGTAAGCGTTGTAAAAGAAGACGAGGGAGTCCTGCCAGAGACAGAAGCCAAGTGCCCTGAGTGCGGCTATGAGAAAGCCTACTACTGGACCCAGCAGATGAGGGCAGGAGACGAGCCTGAGACCAAGTTCTTGAAATGCAAGAAGTGCAAGCACGTCTGGCGGGATTACAACTAAACATGATTAATCCTGCTGATTATGTTAAAGATAATTCTCTAAGAATAATAGTCAAGCCTGGCAAGAGGCAGAACTATGTCCTAGGCTATGACTACGAGAAGAAAGCACTGATAGTAGAGATAAAGGCTCCTGCAGAGCAGAACAAGGCGAACAAGGAAGTTGTGAAGTTCTTCCGCAAGCTATTGAAAAAGAATGTTAAGATAAAGAGCGGGCATACGAGCCACTTGAAGGTGCTTCTGGTCAAGTGAATCTTTCCAGCGAGCTTTGCGAGCTGGCAATAAATTATTTCCGTTTTCTCCTAGTTTTTTGCGAAAAACCGTAATAGCATTATTTAAACCACTGCCTAAGTTATGCTCCCTGATGAAAAAGTCAGAGAAGCACCTTTATAAGAAATGGGAAATATCATTTATTGAGCTGCAGAATAGCAAAGGCAAGAAATACAAGGTCACCAGGCACTTACCAGCGCTTGGAGTTTCAGAGACAAAAATCTTCAACTCAAAGAAGAAAGCCAAGCAATTATTTGATGAGTGGCTCAACTAGAGC
>DATEYH010000158.1:0-15273 GCA_035256305.1 Candidatus Nanoarchaeia archaeon | reverse complement strand
CATCATTTTCTTTCATAACAAATCGCCTCTTGATATTTATGCTCTCTTAAAAGCATGATAGACATTTTTTCTTATCTGGGTGTTAGAACAACTCCTCTTAGGCGAGGAGAAGCCTGGTTTATTTAAAAAGTTTGCTGTTTTCAAGGATTATATCTATTTATCTATTGTACGGTTGTGAAGACTGTGCCTGTGATGTTATGTGAGGGAGGAGTAGACACATCTGCCCTTTCGAATACGATTGTAATCCTGACTTCCTTCTTATCACCTTTGAGATAGTTCCCAGGGTTGTCAAGAGTCATCATTACTTCTTGCTTGGCTCCTGAGTTGATAGTAAAAGGAAGGGCTGGAGAGACCACATTGACGACATCTCCGCTCACACCGGTTATAGCTATTGGCTTTCCAAAGTTATTCCTGAAAAACACATTTGCTTGGCCTGTGCTTTCTACAAGCCTGTACTCCACGCACTCAAGCTGCTTTCCAAAGTCGCAGTTATTCGGCAGGAGTTTGTTTGGGTTTAGAAAGCCGAAATAGGCCAATGCTCCTATTGCTATGAGCGCTGAGAGTATAGCCCAGCCATAGGTAGAGAGATATTCAAAAGCTGCCTGCCCCCTCTTTTTTTTGCTCATGGTACTCTTAGTAATTTGCTTGTTCAAAATAAATAAATAAAAAGAAAAAAATGTTAATAAAGAAATAATCTTAAGGCTGCAGCGCTGTATAAACTTCTGCTGTCAGAGGCTTGGTGTAAGTCTGTCCCTGCGGTATGTAGGTCATGTCAACGTTGAATTTCACCTTGGCGCCTGTAGGAGGGAAAAGCGCGTTATTAAAGTCGCACTGAACTTCAATTGGGTCCCCTGCCCTGTAGAGAGGTCCACCAACCACTGTGCATCCTGCCGGGTTTGCTCCTAAATCTTCTTGAGCCCATCTAGCATTCGTGACAAGAACAGTACCAATGGTTTGTCCGACATTGTTTGAGAAGATAATGCTCAACCTTCCATTGGAGTCTGTAACTCTATACTCATTACACGAGAACTCAGGTCCTACGTTGCATCTTTCTGGCAGGAACCTGCTCGGGCTTAGGATTCCGAAATATGCCAGGGCTCCTATCATTACCAATATCACTAAAAATGCCCAACCATAAGTGGTTAGAAACTCTAATGCTGCTTGTGCTTTTCTCATTTGTTCACCTCTTCGCCTTCGATTTTTCGATGGGAAGTCTTTTTATTACTCTTCCCTTGTGTTTCCCTTATATAAATTTTTTGGTTTTTAACCTTTTTTTTATTATTATGGCATTAGGGGGGATATGCACCCTTTTATGTTGCCTTGCCATGCTTCTCTGCGCTATACTGCAAATCCTCCCATTGCCGAGTCCAGGATTGCCACGAATATGAAGTACATGATTATTGAGCCTGCAAGGAACAAGGGGACGTACTTGATTCCTCCTCTTATATCTCCTTTTTCTATTGTGCTTATTATCATTGATGTGAAGACCGCGATTATCCCTATGACCGCTACTGAGAATATCTGGAATTGCTCAGGGCTTATGTTGGCTACTGTGAACTTGAACATTGATGACGAGCTTGCACCTTCAAAGCCTGTGCCCATCCTTGAGCCGAAACTCATGAGTATTATTAGCAGCTGCTTTGAGAGGGCGAATAGGGCAGGCATTATTACTATGACTATGACTGCCATGAATATCATGTAGGTTAGCGTGGCTGCCACCATTTCCTGCCTTAGGGCTTTTGTTTTTTTCAAATTAATCACCAGGCTGTCAATCACTCCGGAGATGGTCCCTCCGCTAAGCACCTCTCCTTTTATCAAGTCTATGCTCCTGGTGAGGACTGGTGAGTTGTATTTGTCGGCAAAGTCCTGCAAGGCTTCGCTGATGTCATTTCCAGTCGCTACTCTTTTGCTCACTAATCCTATCTCGTTTGCCAGGATGCCGAATTCTGGCTTTATTGCGCTCCAGAGAGATTTTTCAAAGCTCATCCCTCCCTTGAGGTTGGTTGATACAAGGGAGAGGTAGTCTGGGAGCAGGTCTTCCAGTATCTTGGTCCTTTGGTAAATCTGGATGTTAAGGTAGAAATAGAGTGAGAGCACTATTAGCATGGCCACTATTGACATTGTAACAGCCCAGGCCATGAAGGTGAAGATGCCTGCCAGGACCATCGGGTATGTTTTAATTATCGGATAAATAATAGGGACGTATACGAAGTAGGTTATGATTGCTGAGAGCCAGAACAATGCTCCGAAGAACTTGTAGGGCACGTCATCTATCCCTGCCTTTGCCAAGTATGTGCCTAGGCGTGGCCTTATCTTTTTTGGCACAAAGGCTTTTCCGAATTCCTCAAGATATAGGATGCTGCCCATTTTTATTCTCTCTTATTAATATCTTATAATATACTAACTTCTGAGTTTGTCGCAAAATTACTGCTCGGCTTGCCTGATCAGCCAAACCTTTATGGTAAAGGTTTATCAAAAAAGGCGACATGCGCACACTTCGTGTGCTTAGTCCCCTCACCGTGCTACCGAGTCATTTATGACGAGCGTAGCACACTTTTGCAAGCTTTTCATAAAAGCTTAAAGGCTGCGACGTATTTTGCGACAAACCTCTACACTCCTATATATTCACGTTTGGCCTTATGCTCTTGAAAAGGCTTAGGAACATGAATTCTATTAGCATAATGAAAAATGCGAACACAAAAAAGGTGGACGGCCCGACGTCCAAGGAAACTAACCCTGCTACTACTATGAACATGGTGAGCCCTAGGCTTGGCATCACCACTGCTATGAGCATGTAGAACAGGGTGAGGCTGTTGAGCTTTTTGCCGTACCTTTGTATCTCCACCAGCTGCTCATTGGCTATTTCCTCAAGAACCGCTTCCAGGTTCTGGGTTACGTCAATCCCTATCCGCAAGGCGTTATTTATCTGGAAGAGCACCCGCCTCATCTTTTTTGAAGGGCAGTCATCGGTTGCCTTCTCAAGCGCATCTTCAAGAGGGGTGCCCAGGTCAATGTCCCTTATTATCTCCTTGAAATAGCTGCTGGCTACGCCATAGCTCTGGCTGGCATCAACCAGGGAGTTGATTAAGGGCTTTCCTGAGTTGAGCTTGATAAGCAGGAACCTTCCTGCGAACAGCACGTCCTTGTCTATTTTTTTCGCCCTCTTGCTGATTTTTGCGTCTATTGATTTGCTAAGGGTAAAATAGGCTATGGCAAAGAAGATGAAGCCTACAAGAATTGCGATCATTATCGAAGACCCTTTTCCCCGGGTGAAGAAAAAGGCAAGCACAGCCATGCACACGCCTACGAAGATAGCGCTTCTCAAGGTCTGGGAAAGGAAGACTTCTGGCTTCTTGTTAATCCCGGCGCTCAGGAGCTTTTTTCTTAGAATGGATTTTGATTCTGGTTTTGAAAAAATCATTAAGCCTCCTCCAAACCCGGTCAAGTTTCTCTTTCTTTTCCTCTTGAAATCTTCCCTTCCTATCCTATTTCTTCCTATTTCATGGCCAGGGTCCCCATATAATACTTTGAAACTATCGTTCCTATCTCATTAACATCAAAGATGCTTTTACTAACCATCCATTTGAGTATTTTCACTTTTTCTTTTATATCATTAATCATTTCCTCGTCGGTCATGCCTGTGTAGAGCTTGAGCCTTTCAGCCACGGTCTCTGACTTTGCGACGTCTTCAAGCACGTCCTTTAGCACATTCTGCTTCATCAGGAGCCTGGAATCTCCGGTAGGCGTAACTTCAGCCAGCTGGAGGGTTCTTCTTTTTCCTGTCCTACGGTTCCTGTTCTGGATAACTATCAGGGAGAGCGAGGCTATCATCGGCTTTGGAATCTCGATAGGAGGGTTGGTGAGCCTCATGACGACTTCTTCTGCATTGTTGGCGTGCAGGGTGGCGTATACTGAGTGGCCTGTGTGCATGGCCTCGAGCAACACTTCTGCCTCTCTCTTCCTCCTTATCTCTCCGACTATTATCCTGTCAGGCCTCATTCTCAGGCTATTCACAAGCAGGTCAAGCATTGTAACTCCGCCTTTGCCTTCGGGGTTTGGCAGCCTGGTCTCCATTGGCACCCAGTGCAGGTTTACTGGCAGGGTAAGCTCCCTCGTATCCTCTATGCTGATAATCCTCTGGTTTGGAGGGAAGAAGTTGCTGATAACATTAAGCATGCTTGTCTTTCCGCTGCCTGTTCCTCCGCTGATGATGACGCTTAGCTCGTTCTGGACTGCGAGCCAGATAAAGGCTGCTGCTTCATAGCTGAGCACGTTTTCCTTTACGAACTTGGTGATGGTCCAGGGGTCTGCTGAAAATTTTCTTATGGTTATGGTATTTCCCTTGGTGCTTATTGGGTTCAGGGTTGCGTTGACTCTGTCTCCTGTAAGCAGGTGGGCGTCCATTAATGGGTTGAGGTTGGTTATTTCCTTGCCAACATCCCTTCCTATCATGGTTGCAAAGTGCCTAATCCTGGCTTCTGAGACTATCTTGATGTTAGTGACAAGCCAGCCGTGCCTTCTGTGATACACCCACACAGGGTCCTTGTGGTTGTTAATGACTATCTCCTCAAGGGCAGGGTCCTGAAGCAGAATCTCTATCTTGCCAAGCCCGAGGTTTTCCTCAATAAGGTAGTTGATGAGCATGTTGGCTGTTATGTCATCTGCTTTTGGGAAGTACTTGTAGATGAGCTTCTTTATCTCTCCCTTGAACCTCTGCCTGATGTTGATGAGCTCGTTCTGCTCTAGCTTCTCAATCTCCTCAAGGTTCATCTTTGAGATGAACTCCTGCCTTATCTTCTCGAGTATTATTTTGGTAGCGTCGCTGATGTTGGTTATGGAGACTACGTACTCGGGCACAGGCCTTTCTTCCTCAGCATAGATGCTGACATCTACTACGATGTTGTTGACAGTGATGGTGTACCTGTCCACCAGCTCTTTTCTTGCTAATTCCTCAGGAGTTCTTTGCATAAAGTCAGTCATGATTCTCAACTCTTTGTTTTTATTTTTTTTCTGTTAGCAAATATTTGGTGAATTCATAATAGTATCGTTAGCCATATCAGGTATAGTATAATTACACGCTGGGGGTATTAATTCTTCTCATGTTTATAATGAATAGTATCTTATGCTCTGCTGCCTCTGCCTCTTTAGTAAGATAGTACTTGTCGTCAAAGGCCTCTTTTGGAAGCATCTCTATCCTGTGCTTGGCTTCCAGCAGCTGGTGCGTGGCTTGCTCAACCATGTTCTTTTCAAGCAATTCCTGTATTTCTTCGAGCTGTTTCCTTATTTCAGCAACATTATCCTGGTCATAAGACGGGCTTTTTCTTTTCATGTCCTCATCCAATAGGCGAATGTCCTTGTGGGCGCCTATGATTTCGTCAAATAGCTGTTTTTTCTCCTCCAATGAGCCCTCATTATAGTTCTTGAATAAGTCCCTGATCTCCTCGTATTCCTTGGCTGCACCAGAGGAGTTTCTTTCTGCTAAGAACTGCTTGAGCATGTAAAGTTTGCTGCGAATTTCGTCCTTGGCTGCAACTGCTACTCTTTGCTCTTGCTCTTCCCTCTCAATCGTTTCAACCTGCGTCCCGCGCTCTTTTTCAAGGTTTTGCTTGAGCCTTTTGATGCTTTCATACAATGAGAGCGCATCAGCCAGCAAGGCTGTTTTTTCCTCTTCCATCTCATCTGGGAATGATTCGCAGAGCTTCTTGAGCTTTCGGTATTCTGATATGCTGTTGGTCAGGTCTCGTCTTCTTATGAACTCTGTTATTCTTAAATGGGAATTGACGACCCCTTCCTTGGTTTTTCTTACCTCTGCCAGCACTTGCTCTATCGGGCGCTTCTTCTTTACCTCTTCCATCCCTGCTTTTGCAAGCTCTGCTTTTTCAGTTCTTTCTTTTAATCTTCTTATAGTGTAGAACCAGGTAAGGGCAGACTCATAAGCCTTGGCTTTTTCTTTCTCGTACTTAATAGGTATCCTCTTGATTAGCTCTTTTAACTGCCTGTACTTCTGGATTGCCTTTGCAAAGTCATAGTTGGTAATGGGCTTTTTTGAGGTGAGCCTTTCCAGCTCCTTTTCCTTTATGTTAATGGTGCTTAGGAGAAGGCTGATGCTTCCGGTGTCTTTTTTCTGAGTCACATCCGGCTTTGCGAACAAGCCTTTCTCCTCGTATTCCCGTATGGTTTCGAAAAGGCTCTTTTTTCCCTCCTCGTTAGCCTCATAGTCCTTTATTTTCTCGTATATCTCTTCCATTATGATATAGAACCTTCTCTTGCTAAGGGCATTTTCAGGAGCCTTCGTGAACTTATTCTTTACATCCTCAAAGATTTCCTGGGCTTTTCTTAAGTTGCCTTCTTTCAGGGCTTTGGTGATTTCCCTTGAGTAGTCCTCGGTTATCTCGTAAAGGTCGAACTCCTCCTCTCTTAGCTCTGCTGCTTTCTCAGCAGCCATCATGGTTTGTTCATCCAGGAACTCGATGATGTCCTTTTCAATGAATTTCTCAAAGTCCATTCTTGTCTCTCCTATTGCGGTTTTATTGACAGCTCAACCTTTAGCTGCGATTCTGAGGTTAGCAGCTTGTCCTGGTACGTGCCCCAGATAAGCTCAATATTAGGTATGTTCCTCTTTTTTGCTTCCCTGAAGAAGAAATCCTTCTTCCTGTCAAGCACTTCTTTTACATGGTTGCGCCAGAAAAAGCTCACCCTTTCTTTCGGTATATTCCTCTCTGCTGCCCTTTTGGTGAACTCTTTCTTGTATTCTTCCAGCCCTTCGGCCGGCTCTTCCTTGATACTAACGTCCTTTGCCTTGGAAGGCTTGTTGAGGTAGATTATTGGCTTGGTGAACTTGTATTCTATGCCCACTATCTCTTCTTCCACAAGGAAGTCTACCCAGGATTGCATCAGATCTATATTTATGCCTAGCTTCTTGGCTGCGTCTATCACAGATATTTTGTCAACTTTCTTCAGAAGGTCGAGCAGGTCGTCAACTCCTGTCCTTATAACTTCCTCTGCCAAAGAGTCTTTCACCTCTTTTTGTGGATTATCCACCCTATTTCTATAACTTCAACTATCTAGGAGTGATTAATCCTTATGATTATATATAAATTTTGTTAATTATCATTCAGTAGTGCTGATATTTTTGAGTGTTCGTTTTGCGTTGCTAATTTCAGTGCCAAAGCCAAGACCGTCTGTGCCATTATTGGCATTATTGACGAAGCTTAATGAGTCCACAAAAATTGATTAAAACCAATTTTTGGGGCAAAGAAACCAGTGATGGTTTCTTTTGCAATAATGGCATGGCCAGGCGAGCGAAGCGAGTAGGGCTTGGCTTTGTAAAAGAGCTAAGCACTTTACATCCTTATGTCTGTGAGCAGGTGAATGCTGTGTCGCTGCTGGTTATGTTGAAGCTTAGCCTGTGCACTTCATCAAGCTGGAAGTATTGGGAGCCTTTCTGCGGCAGTATGGCTGTGTTGCTGATAGCTACTATCTCAACTCCTATCCCTATAGGATTCCTGCATTTGAACCGGATATTGCGCCAGTACAGGTAATCAACCATGGTGTCGTTCGCGTTATAATTAACACCAGGATCAGTATAGTTAACAATGCTTTCAATGCCGTACATGCTCGGCGGGAAGGCTGGGGGGAACTGTCCTTTAATCCTGTCGATAAAGCTGGGGCCTTCTTTGTAGCTCCTGTAAGTGCGGTTATAATAAAGGTACTGGAGGTCAGTATAGTTCCAGTCTCCTTCTTTCTTGTTAAGAGTATTCTTGACTATGGTCCGGTTATAGGTTGCGTTTAAAAGGTGCAAGGGATCTAGCAATCCTGCGATGGTGACGCTGCTTACCACTACTCTTGTGTCTGAGAGGTTAGCGTAATCATCAGTTATGTTGAAGCTTATGTTCATAATCAGCTCTATGGAGAAGGAATCGGTTGTTTGGTTCACTTTGACGCTGTTAACCTTATATTTTGAGGCAATGTTGAGCTCATCTTTCCCTGTTGCATTGAAGCTGTTAAGGAAATATCCCAGGGTCTGATTAACCATGCCAGGGCAGGCCTTGGTGCTGGTCAGGTTGCCGAAGATGGTGCAATTCACATACTGGGCTTCGAAATTAGAGTTATACCTGCGGGTTGCTGCCAGGTCCTGGATTACTCCTCTTAGAGCTGCGTAGCCTGTCATTGAGCCTGCTCCTTCTGCATAAGAGAAGAAGTCGTCCATGTAAGTGTTCAGTATGTTCACCCTTGCTTCGATAACATCTACTTTAGAGTCAATCGGCCTCTCAATCCTTGCTGAGAATATGGTTGTGAAGAAGATGGTGAGTATTATTGCAAGTATGGTAAACACCACGCCCTTCTTATTCCTTATCAGACCCATACCCTCACCTCCACTATTACAGGGCCGTAAATATAGGTGTCATTTATTCTTTTGAAGCTTATCTTCTTCATGTTCAAGCCCAGCCCTGCCTCGTCCGGGGTTATGAACTGGCTTTGGTATATGAGCGTGTCATTGATATAAAACGCAAGGCTCCTGTAGTCAGGTATCGCGCCCTTATTAATCTCCTGTAAAAAATTCGCCATGATTATAGAAGTGTTCTTGAAGCCGGTTTGGTTGTAGTAGTAGAACTCTGTAAGCTGCCCCAGCAAGGTGTTGTCCCTGTTGGTGATGTTGCCGTCATTGGTCAGGTTCTGGACGTATGAGCCTTGGAAATTCCTTACCTTAGTGGTTGAGATGAAGGAGAGATACTCCCCAAGCATCCTCACGGTCGGGTTTGACTCTGTCCTTGTGGTGTGGGATGAGAAGATGATTATTAAGCTCATGATTATTATGGTGCTGGCTATCATTGCGTCTATCACAAAGAAATAAGCACCTCTTTTATTCATGTTTATTGGAATTATGCTTATGATTATTTAAAATTTGCCTTTTGGCTGTTAAGCTGAGCAATACTTATCAGCATAAAGGGCTCTGTTTTCTTCGCAAACCTTACGGATTTTAGGCATAGCATTATTTAAACCACTTCTATGAATGAGTAAAAATGCAAAAAGTATAACTAGGATAATACTATCCCTTTTTTGGGATAATGATGCTATCAAAAAACCAAGCGCAAATGCTGCACTTGTTCAGAAAAAATATCTTCTTAAAAGCGATTCTGGAAAAGGCTTAGAAACGAAAAATAACCGCTGCCGCGCAGTCCCAAAACCGAAAAGCATCCACATTAATAAGTCTTTCTATAAAAATCGAAAGATTTATAAATTGGTTTGTAGTAATATCGAAAGATGAAAAAGATTGAGCAGGTATTCAGGGAAATCCTCCGGCAGGCAATGGAGAATGAGAGCTCTTGTCTAAAGCAGTCAGAGCTGTCAAGAAAGCTTGGGTTCTCGCTCAGCACCATAAGCCTGGCAGTGAAGAAGCTGGAAAGGATGAATGCTGTGAAAATAGGGAAGATGGGATTCAGGGTGATAGACGCGAAGAAAATACTTTACCTATGGGCGTCAATCAGGAACCTGGAAAAAGACATAATATACCAGACCCGGGCAGAAATGCCTGTAAGGGAGATAGAAAACAGCCTTCCTGATGTGACCTACGCTGCTTACTCAGCGTACAAGCTCAGGTTCAAGGACGTGCCTGCGGACTACTCGGAAGTCTATGCCTATGCAGATGAGGAAGAGCTGGAGGAGATAAAAAAAAGATTCCCGCCCAACAGCAAGGCTCCAAACCTTTTTGTGCTAAAAAAGCAAGGCTTGGCAGCCTACTCGAAAACAGGCTCAGTGGCGCAAATATTTGTTGACTTGTGGAACCTTAAGCAATGGTATGCGCAGGATTTCCTGAAGGCGCTTGAGAAAAGAATAGAGGGGCAAAAATGAGCAATACAAAAGAATACTGGAACTCATTGTTAACAGAGAAAAGCTGGGAAGTGCTGCAAGGGCTAAAAAGAGAATACCGCTTCATCCTCATAGGCGGATGGGCTGCGTACTTATTGGTGAAGCAGCAGAAGTCAAAGGACGTAGATGTAGTGGTTGAAATAAAAGAATTGGAAAAGCTAAAGGAAGAGGGCTTGACAAAGAATGACAGGCTAAAAAAATACGAGCTGAAGCGAGAGGAAATAGGCGTTGACATTTATGTCGAGCACTATTCCCAGCTCACCATACCGCCGGAAGAGCTTAAAAAATACTGCATAGAGACTCAGGGCTTTAGGGTGGCAAGCCCAGAAGCGCTCCTGGTGCTGAAACAAGGAGCGTATGCTGACAGGCAGGACAGCGTCAAAGGCGAGAAAGACAAGCTGGACATAATCTCGCTGCTATTATTCGCAGAAATTGACTTTAAAAAGTACAGGGCGATCCTGGAGAAATACAAGCTGGAAGCATTCCTTGATGCGCTGAGGAGGCTCCTTGCAGGATTCAGGGATTACAATGCCCTGGGAATAGCCTCTAATGAATTCAAGAGAAAGAAGGAAGCCCTGCTCCTGAAGATGAGGGCGTGAATATTTATAATGGATAATCTAGGGCATATAATAAAGAGAAGAAGCTTTCTCAAGAAAACAGTTTCTACGCTAGGAAGAATTTAATAAGAACTTGTATGCAGGGATTATAGTGATTGTCTTCCCGTCCACTTTTTGCGTTTGTTCTTTATCCCTGGAAAGTACGTACCCTCTGCTTACTTTGAACCTTTTCATAAAAGCCACTAATCCCGGAGCGTCAGTTTTTCCGTATTTAATCTCAAGAGGCACTGGCTCTTTGCCTGGTAGGATGATGTCTACTTCGTTCTTGTAAGGGTCTCTCCAGAAGAATTCTGCTTTTAGCTGGTTAATGATTAAGCATTCAAATATTTTGGATTGGTTATACTCATCCTCCTTAAATAATAAGTCAACAGAAACCAGCGCAGGGTAATATCTCTTTAGCTTACGCTCCACTTTTCTTCTGCTCCTGGAGAAATTATACAGCTTCCTTATGAGAAATGATTCCTCGAGGTAAGATAAGTAATTGGACAAGGCCTGCCTGGAAATCTTCAGCTCTCCTGCCAGCTCTGATAAATCCATAACCTGGCCTGGCTCTTCCATCAGTATGTTAAGAAGCGCCTCAATAACAGAGATGTCTTTTATTTTAAACAGGCCAGGCATATCCTTATAAACAATCTTGTCCACTATGCTTTCCCTGACGTATTTTTTTATCACTTCCTTATCCCTGAGACCTACCAGCTCTGGAAAGCCCAGGCTAAGCGTGAATTCAGCGAATAATCTTGCTAGCTCCTGCCTATAAATGCCTGTTGGCTTGAAGTCTGCTCCTTTGAACCAGAGGAATTCCCTAAAAGAGAGAAGCTCAACTTTGAAATCAAACATCCGCCCAGCAAGGGTTTCCTTTGATTTCTTTCTTATAAACAAGGATTCAGAGCCAGAAACAATTATTTTAATGTTCCTGAAAGTGTCGTAGATGGCCTTCAGCTGGTCCTCCCAGTTTCTTAGCTTTTGTATCTCATCAAGCAGCAGCAGGTATTTTCCTTTATTAATCTCTAGGTTCATCATATCTTCATATGCTCTCATCACTTCCCTTATTTCGGCCGTCTTGAACTCGTCAAAAGAGAAATACATGATGTGCTTAGGGTCAAACCCTTTATTTATCGAGTCATCCGCTACCTTGAGCATTATTGTGGTCTTGCCAACACGCCTCAATCCTGTAAGCGCTAGCATCTGGCGTAAGGGCATGAACTTCCGGATCTTCCTGTAGGCCTCCCTCTCCTTGAATTCTATCTCGAACTTCCCCTTCCACCAGGGGTTGAAGTCGATTAATGAGTCTTTAATCTGTGCCATTTGAAATTAACCTAAAATCTATTCTGTGTTAATTGTGAATAACATAGAATATATAAAGCTTTCGCTTTTTAAAATAAGGCAGGTAAATAACCACTACCTGATAGTTACAAAATCGAAATATTTATAAAGCTGAATAGGAATACCCAAATAATCATGAGCCTTGACGAAGAATTAATAAAAGAGAAGATTCCTCGAAGAAGCTTTCTCAAGAAAACAGTTTCTACACTAGGAAGCATAGCCCTGGCAGGATGGCTGGGCGCAGGGATAGGATGCAAGGGCCAGAGTATTATTCGTATAACTCCTTTGGAACTATGAATTCCTTATCCGAGAAGACTATTTCTTCAGCTTGGGAAATGGCTCTTTTGCAGATATTAGTCATATGTTTGTATTTGCTTTCAATTTCCTTGCTTTTTATGGATGAACTGTACCTTGCTGTTTCTCTCTCATCAACATCAGATCTTTCTTCTTTGGCGCGGTAAACCACGATCCTATCAATGAATTCATCATCATATTCAATGAGCTCACTGTCTTTCGCGTATCGTAAGAATGCCGTGGTGCATTTCTGGCTTCTGCTTTCAACTCCGAACTTTGAGAGGATGGCAAGGGCGCAATAATAAAGCGTGTAAAACCATTCCTCAGGGATCTTATAATCGTATCCTTGCTGCTTGTAGAGGTCACAAAGCTGCAGGTTGATTTTTGACTTGGCGATGTATTCCTCTGCGACTTTATTGCTTGGTTTTACAAGAAGTAGGCCTTTATGCTTTTTGCCTTTCTTCTCGTCTTTCATTGCGAGCACAAAACACTCCCTAACTTCCTTCTTCATCTTTTCATTAGCTCCTTCATGAACCTAATAAAATTTTCCTGGCCGAACAGGACCACTCCTCTTTTCAGGGCATCAATAAAAACCTTGTTAGGCTTCTCAAGCTCATCCTTAAGTTCCTTCTGTGTAAAGCTCAGGATGTGGATCTTTTTGGCTTGCGTTTTCTGTATTTTCTTTATTGACTCCTCAATCTCTAAGAACTTGTTCTGGTTAGGAACAACGCTCAAGAGGTCGATATCCTTGGCTTCTCTTGGCGAGTGCATTATGCTCCCGTAAATTATAAGAAAACCCACTTTGGCTTCGAGCTCAGCAAAATTGCTCCTCCATCGCGGGTTTTTTAAAGCATCGCCTATTAAAGCAAGGGCGAGCGTTTTCTCAGCAAGAGGATTCTCCCAGTTCAGGCTGATGCTGTAAGTGCTTGTTTTCCCAGTTCCAGCCGGGGAAAGGATGATTAGTTTCTGGGCTTCTAACCTTTTTAGAACCTTCCACGCCCCTACTCTGCTCATGCCGATATTTTCAGCCAAGGATGTTGTGGTGGGTTTTACTGAAAGGTCCTTGAGCAGGATTTTCAAGATTTTTGCGCCAGGCTTATCTGTTTCCATCATGTTAATAGTTATTAACTTATGGTTAATAGTAATATATAAATGTTTCTGTTCTGTTTAGGAAAGTGTCTCTTTATAACACTTTTATTAAACATATTTGAAAGGCGGAAACAAAAAGGCCATCTGGCAAATAACCACTACCGCATAGTCACAAAACAGAAAGGTTTATGAATCTGAATAGGAACACCTAAACAAGCATGAGCCTTGACCAAAGAATAAAGGAAGAGAAGATTCCTCGAGGAAGCTTTCTCAAGAAAACAGTTTCTACACTTGGAGGATTAGCGCTTGCAGGATGGATTGGCTCAGGAATAGGATGCAAGAGCCCTAGCTCGCCAAAGGGTATGAGGTAAAAGACCATGATGCTGCACAAATAAATAATATCTCATTCATTTTTAAATAACTTCTCATCTTATTAGCCTCTTACCCTGATTAACAATTTCTTTAACTTTATCTGGACTAACCTTATCATTTATTTTAATGTATGTACCCACAATTGCAGCATCAGCATATTTTGCAAAGTCTTTTAGATTTTGTGGTGTTGTTCCGCTCCCAACAAGTATTTTTGCATTAGGGCAAGCGTTCCTAACCCTTCTCAGGTCGTCAATTACAGGTGCGTCTCCTGTCACTTTCCCTGTTACTATTAGCTCATCAGCACCCTTAGCTAAAGCATCTTTTGCAGATTCTTCAATTGTTCGTTTAGTTAACCTAACAGAATGTTTTACATGGATATCTGCCATTATCTTTATTTTCTCTGCATTTATTTGCTTTCTAAAACTAATAACATCTTCCGGAGTCCCTGTTATAATGCCTGCTTCTGTCTTGAACTTGTCCACAAAAACCGGCACGCGTATGAATGATGCTCCTGAAGCCTTTGCTATGCGCAATCCTGCTTTGTAGTCATTCCACAGGGCGCAAATGCCTACAGAAACAGTTACTCTTTGTACAATCTCTTTTGCAATGCTAATGAAGGCAAGGATGGCCTCTTCCTTTAGTTTCTCTGTGTGCGGATGATCCTCCGTGTTTTCTATTAGAATGCTATCGACACCTCCTTTTATAAGGGCTTCTGCGTCTTGCAGAGCTTTTTTTGTTACATGCTTCATGTTTTTGTGTCCTTTTGAACCCGGCAGAGTTTCTAAATGTATCATTCCTATGATTTTCATTGTCCATCCCCTCGAGTTAATTTTATATATTCACAGAGCTTTTTATAAGCATTTCCACTTTTCAATGTTTCCTTTGCATTTCTAACACCCTCTTTGAGAGGAGTGTCCTTAATTAAGTAATCAATTAGTGCCGCATTGGCGCAGATTAAGTCAATAGCTCGCGTATTATCTTCGCCTTTTAGGAGCTTATAACTTTTCTCTGCTTTATTACTTCCTGGCGCAACTTCTTCATATTTTGCTGTTTTCAAGCCAAAGTCCTTTGCGAATAACTCATAAACTCTTAGCTCTCCTTTATTGAACTCTGTCATAATAGTCCCGCCTTCCAGGATTGAGGCTTCGTCCATGCCGCCGTTTCTTTCCTTGTCAGCAAAACCTCTGATGAAAAGTCCTCTTTCTAAACTTGTGACCCCGTGTTCATTAAGCACGTTATATGCTCGAGCAACAACGTTAGGATGGATGAGGTGGTTGACCCCTACAATCCTTTTCGTCATGAGTTTCGGGTTGAGTGGATTGGTTATTGGTCCGATTATGTCATTCATGTGCGCAAGATGCGCAGATAAGTGCGTTTGTACATGAATGCTCTTATATCGTGTATCGACAGCATCTGTGTAGCCAAAACCTGTTTTTTCAAGTGCATACTCGACTCTTTCTTTAGGTGTGAAAAGGTCTACGCCGCAGTATCTTAGAAAATCGCTGCTCCCAATGCTGTCAGTATTGCCTGGAGAGCCGTGCTTGCAAACGTTCACTCCTTGAGCACACGCTATTAATCCAGCTATGGTGCTTACATTTGGTGTTTTTAATAAGTCTCCTCCCATGCCGCAATTATCCAAAGCATACTCAACGTTTGGGTTAAGATAAGAGTTCTTTGAATTCCTTATGTCATAGTCAAATATTGCTGC
>DATEYH010000157.1:0-11997 GCA_035256305.1 Candidatus Nanoarchaeia archaeon | reverse complement strand
TATTTATGAGAGGGTAAAGGGTAAAGAAGTGTCTGGAGTGTTGGATGATTTAATTTATCAATTAAATTTGCTGCGTCCTAATGGGCGTTCAATTCATACACTTAATACACTAATCGCAGATTTCAATATTATAAACAATCTCTATAAGAAAGAAGTTTACCCTCAGAATGAATCGTTCCAAGCATACAAAGAAAGAAAATATGACGGCTGTAATAATACCATCAAAGCCATTCTAAAAGCCATAGAAGAATTCCAAGTTTGCGTTTAGTGAGGCACCTTGAATTGAATATAACCGTGTTAGGTTCTCCTTCCCCACAATTTTGTGCCACACGAACGGAAGTGAGTGAGGACACAAAATTGAGAGCTGGAAGGACGAGCCCCGACCAGAGTTGGGGCGAAGAGTAAGCCGCAGGCAACAAGTTAACCCGTTTTTCTCTGTTAACGCTAATTTTTAGCCCAAAAATTATGTTGCCGAGGATTTATTGAACCTAACCGTGTTCTATTCCCGAGCCTCGTGAGCGACCCCGCACGAACGGCAGTGAGTGAGGGTGGAGCGAACAGAGGTGCGAGGCGAGGATTGCGAATGATTCGCAATTCTGAGCAATCCGAAGAGTATGACGCAGGTGGGAAGCCAATCTTGGTTTCTTTTGGCGAGCTTTTCTCCAAAAAAGAAAAGGTCGCTGGGAATTTACAATTACCAGTTATTTAGTTTAAGATTTCGTGGAAATCTGCTTCCCACCGAGTAATATTGAATAGAACCGTGTTATATTCTCGTTCCCCACAATTTTGTGCCACAACGAACGAAAGTGAGTTGAGGACACAAAATTGAGAGATGGAACGACGAGCACCTGAAAGGTGCGAAGAGTTCGTGCTGGCTTTGTGTAACATTTATAAAGTAGTATCAATTTCTTAGTTGAATGGATAAGAAAAAATCATTAGATGTGCTTTTGAACTCACATCAGATTAATTGTTTAGGCACTGATTGGCGTGGTAACCCTGTTTTCGATAAAGAAGATGCGGAACCAGTAATTGTTCTTGTGCATAAATTTGGGAATGCACGTCCCTTATGCAGATATTTCTTAATGAATAAACATTATCCTGAGCCATCGTGCAATGCCCGTGATGAGGACAAAAGTAAAGGATACTGCCCATACAGGATAGATTGAGTTCAAACGTAAAAGCCAGCACGAATTGAATATAACCGTGTTATATTCTTGCTCCCCCGAACGAAGCCGAGCTCGAGCCGAAAGGCGAGAGCATCATGGCGAGTTCAGGGATGGAGCAACGAGGAGCAAACAGCGATTTGCGACGAAGAGTTCAAGAGTGCGCTATTAAAAACAAAACATTTATATACTACTAGTTAGTGGCTATATTTATGAAGGTAACGCATATTAAGCTTAAATGGAATGAGAAATATCCTTATGCAGTGGCCTTATTATTGGGCGGACTTGAAACTAGGAAATTTGAGGAAGGAAATATAGTAAGAAAGCCAGTAGCAGTTCCTCTTCCTATTGAAAGTTATAAAACTATTGAGAAGGCTAAGAAAGGTTACGAGCACTGGAAACAGGAATACGCAAAGAAATATAATAATAGCACTGAATTGCATTGTCTTCAAATACTTCCTGATAAAAGTGTGAAAGACATAACAGATCTTCTTGAAGCGCACGAGTGAATTGAATATAACCGTGTTAGTTTCCCCGACCTCGGGAGCCCCCTCGAACGAACGAAAGTGAGTTCAGAGATGGGGCGACCAGAGCTGGAGGGTTCGAGCACCGCAGTGCGAGAAAGTATGACGGAGCCGTGCCGAGCCGAAAGATTTATAAGTTTTTAGAATTTTCCTATTATAAAGTAGTCAAATTAAATTAGGATTGTGATACTGATGAAAGTGCATCTTTACAGACATTATGTTGACTTTGAAACAAAGGATGGAACTGAATACAGAGAAATACAAAGATTGTATATTCCTAATAAAGGTGTTTTGCAATTCACTGACCAGAAAAAGATTGATTTCTTTACAACCGACCCTATTGACATTGAAATTGCTGAGTGGGTTATAAAAGAAGGAGGATCATGTCGAGATAGATACATGGGAGAGCGAGATATTAAAGATGAAGAAATTCTAAAAATGATTGTAGCACATCAAGAGTTTAAGAAAGCAAAAGGAACATTTGAATCAAAAGCTAAAAGACTGACCGACTTGCTTTAAAAGAAGTATTCTCGTTCGGCACGGCGAGTAATATTGAAACTAACCGTTTATAAATGAAGAACTCACTCTTTTGAGATTTGAAGGACCTTTTTTAGTGTTTTGCTGAATTTCATTTTCTTATTATTTGTCGTCGTATTGGAGTAGTTAAGGCAGAAATAGCACTGGACAAAGCGTAATTATTACGTGCTTGACTGGACATTCTCGCGTAAGGCTTTTAAGTATTGGTGGCTTTGGTTCTGGGTATGGACCTGGTTGAACTCATGAAAAAGGAGCTTCTTAGGAGGAATTACAGCCCTAGAACTGTGGTTTCATATGTTTTCTGCTTGAAGAAGTTCTTGCTTTGGTGCAAGGACAAGGAGCCTAGAAGGGTTACCAAGCAGGATGTTAAGGAGTATTTGGGCTGGCTTTGCGAGAAAGGCCTTGCTTCTAGCACTCTTAACCTTCATCAGCAGGCCCTCAAGTTTGCTCTTGAGGCTGTCTTGAACAAGAGGTTTTTCATTAACATGCCTTATTCTAAGATTCCTAAGAGGCTCCCCGAAGTTCTTACTCAGGAAGAAGTGGTCAGGCTTTTCAATGCTGTTCAGAACCCTAAGCATTCCTTGATGGTTCGCTTGATGTATTCTGCTGGCTTGCGGGTCAGTGAGCTTGTTAATCTGCGAGTCAGGGATTTTGAGTTTGACAAGGATTATGGTTGGGTTCGCAAGGGAAAGGGTAACAAGGACAGATTGTTTGTTTTGTCAGGTAACATTAGGGATGAATTATTGAATTTTATTGCGGCGAAGGGCTTGGCTAATGATGACTGGTTTTTTGGCGGGAGGATGCAGGGGCATTTGACTGCAAGGACTGTTTATGCTGTTGTTAAGCACGCTGCCATTAAGGCTGGTTTAGGTAAAAGGGTTCATCCTCACACTCTTAGGCACAGCTTTGCCACTCATCTTATTGAGAATGGCTATGATGTGATGAAGGTTCAGGCTTTGCTTGGGCATAACAGCCCTGACACAACAATGGTTTATGTGCACATGGCAAGCCCTGACTTGCTTCAGGTGCAGAGCCCTTACGATAGGTTAGATAGATTATAATTAAGAAAAGAAAAATTAGCCTTCACCATTGAATCGGGTTTGGGGGGTGATACAAAAGGTGAAGGCCAGAACTCAGGTTTCTGAGCATGAAAAAAAGTTTAGGGGAAGGATTGCTCCTTCCTCTTTAAGCCTTGTTGCCGGCCTTTATTGATTACTCGCAGCTTACTCGAAAATCTCTATGCCGAGCTCGTCTGAGAGCTGTTGCCTCTGCTCAACTTGCTGCTTTGGGCTTATCCTTCCCAGGATCCAGGGGCTCTTGACTCCGGTTATGATGGTCATCACTGTAATCTTGCCTTTCATGTCGTCTGTGACTCTGGCTCCCCAGATGACGTTTGCATCGTCGTCCATTTGTTGTGTGACTAGCTCTCCTACCCTGTTAATCTCGTCCAGGGTCATGTCTGGGCCGCCGTGCACATGGATGATGGCTCCTGTTGCTCCTTCGTAGCTTATGTCGAGCAAGGGGTTGCTTAGGGCTCCTTGCACTGCTTCCTCTACCCTGTTGTTGGTGTCTGAGGCTCCTACTCCTATGCTTGCGACTCCTCCTTCTGTCATGATTGCTTTGACGTCTGCGTAGTCTAGGTTGACCAGGCTTGGAATGGCTATGGTCTCAACAATTCCTTTGATCATGGTGGCTATTAGCTCGTTGGCTACTGCGAATGCTTGCTGCACTGGCAGGTTGCCTGCTATTTGCACTAGCCTGTTGTTGTCTATTACTATAACGGTGTCTGATGTCTTCCTTAGCTGTTGGAGTCCGAATTCTGCCTTGTCCACTCTTGCTCTCTCTATCTTGAAGGGCATTGTCACTGTTCCTATCACTATTGAGCCGATGTCTTTTGCAACCTGCGCTATTATTGGGGCGGCTCCTGTTCCTGTTCCGCCTCCCATGCCTGCGCAGATGAAAACCATGTCTGATTCTCTTAGAGAGTCCTTTATCAGGTTAATGCTCTCCTGCGCTGCTTCTGCACCTCTTTCCGGGAATCCTCCGCAGCCTAGTCCTCGGGTTACGTCTTTCCCTATGAGGAACTTCCTGTCTGCCTCTATCATGTTCAGGTGCTGCTGGTCGGTGTTGCATGCCATTATCTCTGCTCCTTTAATGCCTTTCTTGTAGAGCCAGTTGACCATGTTGTTGCCTGCTCCTCCTGCGCCAATCACTCTTATGTTGGCTTGCTTCACTTCTATCTCTTCGTAGGCGTTGGCTTTTGGGCTCTGTCTTACTGCGTTGTTCACGACGAAATCCATTTTTCCTTTACCCCCGTGCTTTTGTTTTTGCTTTTTTTTGGTTTATCTTGACACATTCAATATACTCTTGCAAAACAAAATGTATTCGCTAAAATATATTTTGTAATGTCAAAATCTTTATAAATCCGGAGTATTATCTCCACTACTAGAAGCCATACGTTGTCTCGAGCTGAATCAGTTCGCCAAAACTGATTTTTCTCGTCGATTTACGAGATGAGTGCGCTTAAAAGTTGTTGTCGAAACCAAAACACACCCGTCTTGAACTAAACTATTTAAGCTATAAGTTATATTTAAATATTGTTGTTCTATAAAATATATATTTGGCATAGAATAAGCGTGTTTTCCGACGGGTTACAGAGGTTTTTCCCAAAGGATAATCTTCTTGCCAGGGAAGAGCCCCATGCTTGACATCTGGTTGAACTGGGCTGGCTCAAGCACCAGGTCTATGATGTTGAAGTCGTACTTGGCCTTGATGTCCCCTACCTTCTCCTTTATGGCAGGCAGGCTGATGTTGATGCCTATTACTATTATATTGGTCCTGTCCTTAGATTCCTCGCCATGCCTTGCAATCATCTGCACACCCTCCAGCTGGGAAATTGCTTCGACAAACTCCTCTATCACGCTCTTCTTTTCCTCAAGTAGCTCTGCAAGGATATTGGTGTTCTTGTTCTGGCTCAGGGAGTAGAGCTTGGTCTTCTTTATGACGCTCTCTTCCACAATCCCAAGTTCTTTCAGCCTCTTGATTATCCTGAGGGTGGTTGTCACTGGTACCTTGCTCTTCTTGGCCATCTCCCTTAGGTAGAACTGGCCGGTCTCATCGAACAGGAAGAGCTTGAGAACAGCAAGGGTTTTCTTGTCAAAGAACTCCTCAATTATATTCTTGCCTGGCATACTTTTCTTATTCATGACAACAACTAGTATATAAACTTTTTTAATTTTCCAAAAATGGAACGATGTTCTAATTATGGAACGTTATTCGTATTTTATTCAGAACAGCGCAAGGCTTAAAAACAGGAAAGCCTTACTTTAAAGCATCGGGGAAGTTGAAATTATGAATCATGATGACGGCAAATTACTCAACAACCAAGACCTTTTGGAAAAGCGAGTACACCGGATATTCAGAGAGCTAGAGATAAGCGAGACAAGCGAAAGCAAGGCCATGGCTGAGCTAGAGCCCCTAAAGACAGATAAGCCAGAAACCTATCTCCATTCTTTAAGATGCGCTGCCTCTGGCTATAAAATCATAGAGGCACTGCTGACTGAGCTGGGAGTAGATAATCCTAATGCTGGCTTCTTGGGAAGCTTGCTGCATGATACTGGCAAAATTGATGTCCCAAAGGAGATCCTTGAAAAAAAAGAATTGACAAAAAAAGACCGTGATGTGATAAAAAAGCACCCCCTTTATACATATAGAAGGCTCCATAATAAGTTTAGGCTGAGCAGCCTTATGGGTCTGAAGCATCACAACGGAAAAAAGGAGTCTTACCCTTCAAAAGAGGAGATAGCCAAGCTTACTCATAATGAGCCAACCACACTTCTTAACCTGAGCTGCAGGCTGGACCCTATTGACTCGATTGCTGATGTCTACGACTCGCTTCTTATGCGCAAGAATAATAAATATAGGATGATACCTCCTAGAAAATCGCGCAAATATATGCTGAGAGAGATTCCTGCTTATGAGGAGCTAATAAATCTGCTTTACAAAAAGAAAGTCCTTGGCGGAAACTATGTTGCCTTGCTTGGCTTGAGGAGACTTTAAGAATTCAGTCTAATGATTAACTTTTGATTAATCTTTCTTGATTAACTTTACTCCCCTACATCACTTTCTCGCTTTCACTTCCTCTGCCTGAACTGCGCCCTGAACAAGTCCTCGACAAGGTTAAGGTCTGAGACATCGCTCAAGGCCTTGTCCTCCCTTAGCCTTACAAACCTTGGGAACCTGAGGGCATAGCCGCTTGCATAAGTCGGGCTCTTCTGAATTTCCTCATAGTTGACTTCAATTATTATTTCTGGCTTTATCCTGACAACCTTCCCTTCCTCTGACACTACTAGCGGCTTGAGCAGCTCGGTCAGCTCCTTGAAGCTCACCCCTTCCTCTTCAAGCTCCTTTATGCCAGTGCCTACCTTGCCTATCTCAAGGAACTGGTGAGCCTTTCTGCAGGCAAGCACATAAGAGGTTAGCCAGCCACCCCTCTTCCCAGTCCCCCACTCTGCTCCCACAATCACTAAGTCCAAGGATTCCATCACAGGCTTTACCTTGACTCCAAAGCCAACCCTGCTTCCTGGCTGATAGATTCCTTGCAGATTTTTAACCATAACACCCTCCTCTCCAACCTTGAGGGCTTCCTTGTAAAAGGCTTCTGCCTCTTTCATGTTGTCTGTGATAATCTGTTTTGCAAGCACCAGCTTCTTCTGGCTGGGAGAAATGATTTTTTCAATAATCTTTCTTCGCTCAATGAAGGGAGTGCTGAGCAGGCTCTTGCCTTCATACTGTATGATGTCAAACACATTGACCTCAACAGGAAACTCCTTAGCCATCTTCTCAATGTCATATTTCCTCTTGATTCTCTGAGATATTGATTGGAATGGGAGGTACTTGCCGCTCTTTGGGTCATAGCCAACTGCCTCTGAGTCAAGGATGAATTCCTTGGCATTCACACACTTCTTTACAAACTCCACAACTTCTGGGAACTGCTTGGTTACCTCGTCCAATCTTCGCGTAAAAATCTTTATCTCATTCCCTTTCCTGTGAAGCTGCATCCTGAAGCCATCGTATTTGAATTCAATTGCGCAGGGTTTTCCTACTCGCTCAAAAGCTTCCTCAAGGTTCTTGGCTTTCTGATAGAGCATGACATTGATAGGGCTTCCTGCGTCCATTGTCAGTTCGCCAAAAGCCTTTTCCCCTTTTTTCATTATCATCTTGGCTACTTCGCCATAGTCAGCCTTCAGGTCAAAGGCATGCTGGACAGCGTCAACAAGCCTGTTGTACTCTTCTCTGTTGTCAGGATTAATTGCTTTCTCCTTGTCATCATAATTGACTTTCACCTTGTTATCAAAGAACGCCCACACAAGGGCATCGCGCATGCTGCCAGCTCCCACACCTACGCGCAAATCCTCGAGCACAGTCCTAACAACATATCTTGCTTCCAATGGCTTTGCGCTTGAGAGCAGCTCAGCTATGAGCTTTATCTTCTGGTCAACGCTCCCTCCGCCTTCAAGGCTTGGCAGCTTTCTAAGATTGTCAAACACCTTGTCAACTGTTAGCTCTTTTGAGAATAATGTTGCCTGGGTTTTTTTCTGCACAAGCTTCTCAGCCACTAATCCCAGGTCTCCGAGCCTTTTCCATTCATCCTCTACTTTTTCAGGGGACAAGCCAGTGGTTGCGCTTATTGCCTTTATGACCAGCCTATCGCTCACCCCTATCTTGGTCTCGTCCCAGAGCGGGAATAATCTTCCCTGGAGCAAGAGAATGGCCTGGTCAATATCCTCTTCCTTTGTCTTTTTCAGGAACCTGGATATGATGTATGTCTTCTCAAGCCTCTTGCTTGTCTTCTCCATCTCCTCGTAAGTGCCTGCTAGCTCAGAATATTTCATGACGATAAGAAAGGTGTGAAAGAAAGTTTATAAAATTTGTTGTGCAAATCGATTAGGCGGTTAGGCGCTCAATTGCTTGAGCTTGTCAGACTGCCCGCAGTAAGGGCACTTGAGAGCTGCATCGCCAGTTGGGTCATGGCTGAACTTGTAGTTGCACCTCTCGCAGGAATAGTTTGTCTTTTCCTTTTCAGGAGCAGCATTTAACTTTTCTATTGGCTTTGGCTTAGTCGTCTTCTCAGACCTGCAGTTAGAGCAAAGGGCTATTAAATTGCCATCTCCCTTGGGGAGATATTGTATTGTAGAAATAGGAACAGATTTCTTGCACCTTCCGCAAGTCATCACTCGCTCCTCCTCGAATTCGTCTGATTCCATTTTCATAGAGCCTATTTAAACCTGATTTATAAATTTAATTGTTTTTATTTGATGTGCTTATGCAACTTTCTAGGTGCTCGGCTTGTTGTCTAGGTTCTTCTTAGAAACTTTTTCATGGGCTATGAGTGCTGCACCCAGGGCAACTACTATCTGAGGCTCTTCAGGAACAAACAATTCATAGCCAAGCTCTTTCTCAATCGCTTTCTTAAGCGCAAGGTTCATGGCCCCTCCTCCGTCGAAAAAAACCACTGGCTTGACTCCTGCTGCCCTTGCAAGGTCAGCCACTCTTTTTGCAACCGACTTGTGCAAGCCTGCGATTATATCCTGCTTTGCAACCTTTTTTGCAATCAAGGAGATAACCTCGCTCTCTGCAAACACTGTGCAGGTGGAGTTGATGGTTACAGGGCTCTTTGATTCCAGCGACAGCTGGACAAATTCATCCATTGGCTGCTCCATGACCTTGGCAATCACGTCCAGGAACCTGCCTGTGCCTGCTGCACACTTGTCGTTCATCACAAAATTGGTGATCCTGCCGCTCTCGTCGAGAACAATTGCCTTGGTGTCCTGCCCTCCGATGTCAATGATGCTCTTAACTTTTCCTTTCTTGCTTCCAAGATAGATTGCGCCCTTTGCATTAGCGCTGATCTCAGTTATGGCTTCGTTCCCAAAATCAATTGCCCGCCTGCCATAGCCTGTTGCAACAATGTAGTTAATTTCTTCTTTTTTTCTTTTTGCGCTTTCAAGCGCTGTTGCCAGGGCTTTCTGGGCAGCTGCCTCGCAGTCTGCTCCTGTGTTGGTGATTGCGCTTGCAACTGGCCTGCTGTCTTCAAGAATAACTACTTTCGCTGTTGTTGAGCCAATATCCACTCCTGCAACCAGAGTCATTTCCTTGCCTCCAGCATCTCTATGAACGCCTCAACCCTGGTCTTTATCTGTCCTATATCTTCCTCGCTGTACTCTGTCTCAATCTTTAGCAAGGGGAAAGCTTTTGCTTCAAGCACCTTGCTTATTTTTCTGAACTCAAAATCAAAGACCTGGCATAGCCTGAGCACATGATACACTACTCCATCAGCCTTGTATTGCTCTATTAATTCAAGCAGCCTGTCCACCCTGTCGTCAGAGTGAACATAAATTGGGCAGACAGTTGGGAGCAAGGCCTTGTCGCTTATGGCCTCAACCATCGCCTTCATCGACCACTCGTCCAGCTCTGCAGGGTTATAGAAGTATTGGCTGCAGGCGCAAGAGTCATCTCCTATCACAACTGCTCCTGACTCCTCGATTGCATGGAGCAGCTTCATGTTAGGCCAGATAAGGGCTGAGCCTGTCATGATAATCCTCGGCGTTTCATCAGGATAGACTGCTGCTTTCTTCTCAAGGTTGCTTTTCAATTCCTTAGTCAGCTCTTCAAGTTTGGTCATCCATCTATTTATATCGTCGAAGAATGCTACCTGCATGACCAGGTAAGCATCCCTTCCTGTGAGCGTGATAGCTCTTTGTTTTCTTATCTCCAGAAGCTCTCTTGCAAGAGCCGTCCTTTTGCGGAGCAGCTTTATGCTCTCCTTCAAATCCTTTTTGCTGATTCTTTTTCCTGTGAAGCCCTCAAGCTTTGATTTTAGCTCAAACACCTGCTTCACCCAGAAATCCCTTGAATCAGGGTTGTCCTTGCTGTTGGGAAGCTCCAAAGCCCATACTTTTTGATAGTTGGACAATATGTCTGCCATCTTCTTCTTTCCGTCACAGGTAGTTGGGATGATTATTACGTCGCAGAACTCAAAGAAAGGATTTATCTTAAGGAAGTTAAAGCCAATGCTTGACTTTATCAGCGGGCATATGTTCTTAGGCACTATCTCCTCTGCAAGGGGGATTGAGTCATAAAACCCGCATGACAAGCGAATAGGCACTGCGTCGATAGCATATATTAATTCCTCAGGCACCTGGATGCAGAAAACCCCGATTACTTTTCCGCCTTGCTGCTTGAACCTGCGCAGCTCCTCCACTCTTGCATCAGTGTTTAAGAGGCTGTTCTCAAAATACTGCATCGCTTCTGGCCTATTGGCAATTTTCCTCATCCTCTTGATGTTGGTAGAGGTGAGCTTTGCATAATTCTCCCTTGCCTCCTCTATATTCTCAGAATTATCCTCTATCTCGACCTTGAAGGGGTATCTGTTCTTGAAATCCAAAGGTTCATCCTCTTTTTCCTTGCTCATCCTCTTCTCCTCGCTTATTGTTTATATCTTTTTAATGTCCTTCTTAAATTTTTCTAAAGTTTGCGCACTTAATCAAAATAAGACCGTCGTTGCCATTCAGCTTTTTGTCGCTTCGCTTAAAAACCTGGGAAAAACCAGGCGACATGCGCTCGTTACACTCGCTTAGTCCCCTAAGTGCTACCGAGCACGAATGTGCGAGTGTAGCACACTTTTGTAAACTTTTCATAAAAGTTTGGCAGATCAGGTAAGCCGAGTAGGGCTTATTTTGACAACTTCTTTTTTTGTTGTTCTTTCTTTTTCTCTTTTCCTGACTCTCTTTTGTATCTTGAGCTGAAAAGCTTTTTGCCTGCAAATTTCACCTGCAGGCAATCATCCTCAGGGCACTTGTCAATGCAGGTGAAACAATCAATACAATTCTGATTATTAACATTCTTCTTGCTCTTCTCGTTGTAAACCTCTTCATTATCCATTGGGCAGACCCTTTTGCAAATTCCGCACTTGGTGCACTTCTTAACATCCTTTTCCTTGTTCACAAGACAGCCCTTATTAAACCATGAAAGTATTATGCCGTTAGGGCAGAACCTGCACCAAATCCTTTTTCCAAAAAAGCCTAGCAGTAAGAGTATGATAAAGAATATTCCTATGATAGAGAAGATTATTGCAAAGGGGTTGTTAAATGCAAACCAGGTTGGCGTGGCTCCTGATATTAATGGGAACAAATTCCTTGCAGGGCAGGTCTGGCAGGCCACTAGGAACAGCTCGTTCTTGAAGGCTGTCAAGCCAATGAATGGGATTATTATTGCGACTGCCAGGATAAACAGGAGGGCTATCCATACCATTCTCATCTTCTTAATGACTTCCAGCACCTTTTTCGGGAGCCTTAGGTACTCGAGCCTGAGCCATTTCCTTATATAGCCGAATATGTCTGAGCTGAACCCTAGCGGGCAAACCCAGCCGCACCACATCCTGCCGAGTAATACTGAGAGCAGGACAATGACCAGGAAGTGAGGGATGAAATCATACCATGGAACTCCGTAAGCAGGCACCTCTGTGAGGTAATGAACAGAGCAAGCCCTGAATATCCTGTTACCCTCTAAATATCTGCAAGTCCTGAAAGGCAGGTAAGTGTCAAAGACTTCTGTGTAGCCTTGGGGTGCTGCAAGAACATCAAGCTTTTGGATTTCAGGGTTGGCTTCTACGAAAGGCAGCGCAGCAGTGTCTATTTGTTTGAGATAAAGAAAGCCTCCATACACTAGCAGGAGAAAAAAGAACACCTGGGAGATTCGCCTAAGCAGGTTTA
>DATEYH010000156.1:0-3856 GCA_035256305.1 Candidatus Nanoarchaeia archaeon | reverse complement strand
TTAACTATTTTATTATCAACCATTTTGAATTCCTGCCTATGCTTACGCTTACTGCTCAGACATTGACTATCCAGTGTTAACTAGCTTGTATTGACTATCTTGTATATCCTGCTGACCAGCACTCCACCCTGAGCATAAGTCCAAACCTCCTCTAAATAATTATCCAGGTCAGGATGCCACGGATGGGTAAGGTTGAACTGGTAGGGCAGAATGAAAAGGAGGTCGAACTGCGCCATATCAGGACCTTTAACAGCGGGGTCAACCCAGGTGTGTTGCTTGAAAAACGAGATATTATGCTTAGTCATGAGTGCTTCATATTCCGGTGTATCCAGAAGGATAATAGGGTCAAACCAAGAGCTAAGTTTGCCAGAATCATCAAAGTAATAGTCTGACTGGATCCAGTAATAATCCCAGTAAAGGTAATCGACAGAATACTCCTTTAATAATCTTTTTCTTTCTTCAGTATCATTGCTGTAAAGCATGATGGCTGCATCTACCTGTTTTTTATTAGTGTCCAGGAACATGCTATTATGCGCTCTTCTTCCAATAACCTCCTTCCGCCCAGTAAGGGAGTTAAGGGCAAAGCTTAATTCATTTGTTGACAAGAATACATCATTGACTGCCGTGTTTTTTAGAACCCAATCCCGCATCTCAGCCAGATTCAAGGAAAGGGGTGTTCTTCCGGCACTAACCCATTTGTCTGTATTCGAGTAGCTAATAAATGCTTGTATATTAAAAGCCAATAATAAAATCATCAAAGTCATAAGAACATAAATCTTGTATTTTTTAGCAAAGCCACTGATTACTCCCGCCCCAAAAGCTGCAAAGAGAGCGCATACTGAGTTAAAGGAGAAGTAACGCATTTGGTCTGGAAAAACATTCATTCCTAGTAAGGGCTCAGAAATTATGAAGTGGAAGCTGGCTATGAAGGCTGTAATCAAAATAATGATAAGGAACTTCTTTGACAAATCATATTTTTTCAAAAAGAAGATTGATACAAAACCAATAATGAACAGGAACGTGACTATCCCTGTAAAGATGTCTGAGAAATTGAAGAAAAACAACTTGAAGGTTTGCCAAATGGTACTCAACTGAATAGCTGACGAAGATAAATCATGCATGTGCACTGAAGCTGCTGGTAGCTGGGCGTGATAGACAAAGATTGGCTTAAACCAGAAAAGCATGGCAATAGCGCTGCCTATCAAGCCAATTATTATGAGTAGTTTGAGTTTTTTCAAAAAGGCTTGAGAGAAGAGTTTCTTCTCAAAAAACCATTTCTTACCCTCTTTTTGAAGATGCTCAAGCACCAAGAAGTACAAGGAAAAGGTTAGGAAGAATAATACTGCAACGACAAAGCCAACAGTGTGAGAAAGTCCTACTATGCCAAATAATATTCCCGCAATAATTGCTGAGACAAGGTTTCTTTTATTAAAAAAATAGAAAAGGCTGAACAGGAAAGCCGGAAGCATAAGTGTATAGGTCAAATTCATATACTTGAAAACAGGAAACGATATCAAAGGCAGGTAGGCCAGAACAGATATTAAGGCCAAGGATTTATTTTTCAAGAGGTAGCTAGCAAAAAGATAGAAAACCACCAAAGCGGCAATCATCTCGATTATTGCAAAAATCTTCATCGAGGCCAAAACAGACAGGCTGAAAAGAATGCCGGGAACAGCTGCAAGGATTGCATAGGATGGTAAATAGCCTGGCTCTGAACCAAGCACATTGGAGCTGGCAAAGGGGTTGCCTCCGCTCATAACATGCTGCACAGTCCCCATGGAATAATAATAGTCACCTCCATAAATTGGGCTAGGAAGCTGCTTAAAGGACGAGATTAGGTTTATCTGAAAGACAAGGTAGAGGATTAGCAAACCAACAAAGGCACAGTCCTGCCAAGCCAGCTTTTTTAAAAATGCCTTTATCTTGTCAATAAAAAGATTATTTCCCCCTTCACCCATTGTAGAGCTGTGATTTCCAAGATTAGTTTTAAATCTTTCGCTGAATTAAACTAAATCTTTATAAATTTGTTAATAGTCTGATTTGCGAGTGGCTAAGAAAATGAATAAATCAATCACCATCATGGTGCCTGCTTATAACGAGGAGAAAAACCTTGAGAAAGCAGTGGCCAAATACAACCGGGTTGCCAGGCAGTTCTTCAAAGACTATGAAATCCTTATTTTTGACGACGGCAGCGCTGACAAGACAGGAGTAATTGCCGATAGGATAGCCAGCAAGAATCAGAGGGTAAGGGTTACCCATAACAAGAAGAACATGGGGTTGGGCTATAACTACAGGACTGGTTTTAGGCTGGCAAAAAAGAATTATTACATAGGACTGTCAGGAGAGGGAGATGCGCTGGAGGAATCTGTTAAGAATATTTTTAAGAACACTGGAAAAGCAGACCTTATTCTGTCTTATATAAATAATCCGGAGGAGCGGGCATGGTCAAGAAGATTCCTCTCAAGGGCTTTCACTATAATCCTCAACGTGTTGTTCGGGCTTGATGTAAAGTATTATAATGGATATGTGCTTCACAAGACCCGAATCCTGAGGAAAGTGAAGATGAGCACCAACAGCTTTGCCTATCAGGCAGAGATACTTATCAGGCTCCTCAAGAGCAAGAAAAAATATTCCTACATCCAGGTTCCTTACAAGACTGCGAAAACCATTGGCTCATCCATGTTCAGGCTCAAGAACCTTATAGGGATGGTCAAGACAGTGCTCAAAGTGTTTTTTGATATTTATTTCAAAAAAGAAACCAACTAAAATATCAACTGAAAGGAAGGAAGATAAAATGAGCATCAAAATTGACAAGCAAACAGAAAAGGCTTTTGGCTCAAAGAAAATACTGGATTATCCTGCTGCCATAAATAAGATTGCTGAACTCAAGAAGAAAGGCAAGAAAGTGGGCTTGTGCCACGGAGGATTTGACCTCCTCCACCCGGGCCACATAAAGCATTTTGAGTCTGCAAAAAAGCTCTGCGATGTTTTGTTCGTGTCTATAACTTCTGATCGGTTTGTGACTTCAAGAAAAGGAACTGGCAGGCCTGTTTTTCCTGAGAAGCTAAGAGCTTATGCAGCTAGCTGCATCGAATTTGTTGATTACGTTGTGATAAGCGATTTTGAGAAGGCAGTTGAGGTTCTCAAAGAGCTAAAACCCAGCCACTATATTAAGGGCCCTGACTTTATTAACAAGACAACTCCAGGAATTACTGCTGAGCGAGAAGCCATAAAGTCTGTTGGCGGCGAGATAAAGTACACAGATGATCCTAACCTCTCAACAACAGAAATCATTAGATACGTCAAGGAAGAGCTTGACCAGAAAGAGCTTCTCCTAATCATTGACAGGGATGGAACCCTGATTGAGGACAAGGAATTCATAGGCAGGAACAAGGACTGGAAAAACGAAGTAATCATTAACAAGCCAGTGATTGACTTCATAATCTATCTTCAGACCAAGCATCCAACAACCAAGCTGGTGGTTAGCAACCAGGCAGGAGTTGCCAGGAAGTATTTTGATTGCAAAAAAGTCGAGGAGATAAACCAGTACCTGGGTGAGCTGCTCAAGCAAAAAGGAATTAAGATTGACAACTGGGAGTATTGCCCTGAGGTTGACTCCAGGTATGCTGAGATGAAGAAGAAAAAAGAAGGGCTTGAGTTTGACATGAAGCATGTCAAGGACAAGACCAAGAGGAAGCCTGCTCCTGAGATGGTTTTTGAAGGCTTGAAAGCGCTTGGAAAGAAAATAGATGATTTTACTGATATTGTTGTTCTTGGAGATAAAGATGACGATAGGCTGCTTGCAGAGAACCTGAAGGCAAAGTTTATTGATGTTAATAACAAGAGCTATGATGAG
>DATEYH010000155.1:0-3533 GCA_035256305.1 Candidatus Nanoarchaeia archaeon | reverse complement strand
GAGTGATTACCTTGACATTGGAATAATGGCCAGTGTCGGAGCTAAGAGTTATGCTAACACTGAAAAGAAAGGAAAGCCTGTTATCGTGGAAAAGCTTGGAGTTGATATTACTGGATTGAGAGCGCTGGTTGTTGATGAAGTTGTTGATAGCGGAGAAACTTTGGCAGTTCTTAAAGAATATTTTTCTTCATTTAAGCCTAAAGAACTCAAATATGCAACTCTCCATTACAAGCCCTGGTCAAAGCATAAGCCTGATTATTATGCTGCTGAATCCAAAGACTGGATTGTGTACCCTTGGGGCGTTGTTGAGAATAATAAGGGATAATTAAGCTTTTTACCCGTCTTAATACTGCTTTGTGTTAATTCTGAAAGTTAAATGCCATATTTAGAACATAATCTTCGGAATCGTTCTTTATGAAATTCTGTGCTAAAGCCGATTTCTTTAAACAAAGCAAAGTTTTTTATTCTGTAGATTGAAATTCTGTATTGGCGGGTCCTATGAGTTCCTCCTATTCTTGGTTTGACAATTGCTTCTATCCTGATTTGCTTCAAGAGTTTTTGAATATCCTTAGCAAAGAGATAGTCTTTTGTGATAAACCTTATCTCCGAAAGTTTTTTGAGTATAGTTCCCTCCATTGCAAAAGCCTCTCTTAAATAAGCAATTTTAACAGATTTCGGGGACTGAAAAATCCATTGGGGGACTCTCATTTGTTCATCTGACTTAGGAATTTTAAGTATTTTATAGAAGAAAATTGCAAGGGTTTGCGAATTGGTATATGCCTGAAACCCTCTCCTATCTTTCTTTGTGAAAATTCTGTTTTGAGGATGAAATAATTTTTTTATTAAATTTGTGAAAAGAATAATCTTACTGTAGTCTTTGCCCTGATGAAAATAAATTCTCATCAAATCTTTGATTAAGCTGCCATCTGGCATTAATCCTGCGAGTGCAGCAACATCTTCGTCTAATCTAAAGGGTATTCTTATCCAAATCCCATTAAATGCTCGGCCATATCTTAACTTGAACAAACAGTTCTCTTTTGTCACTTCGAAATATTTATTAATAGCATTCAAACTTATCGATTTGTACTTACAACTTTCTTTTTTCATTAATAACAATAATTCAGCATTATTTAAAGCTCTTACGTCAACATGTCCAGTGCCCGACAATTCTCATCGCAACCTTTTTAAAGAAGATAATATAACGAGCCTTCACAGTAGCGGGATAGCGGGGATTTGTTAAGGATGAACCCTTGCAAACCGCAATAGGGCAGCCAGGAGTGCCCGTCGGGCTCATAATTTATTGTGAAACCCGGAGGTCGATGGTTCAAACGAGAAACCGCGTTTATCGCTCAGAAAAGCGCAGTTTTTCTGAATGTCCATCCCCCGCTACTTTAATAAATAAGAACGTTTTCTTCATGCCAATGAACTTCCCTAAACTATCCTCAAAAACAATATTGGCGCCAATGGCAGGGATTAATGATGTTGCTTTCAGGCTGCTTTGCAAGGAGTATGGCTGCGGCTTGGTATTTAGTGAGATGCTTAGCGCTGCTGCTATCAGTAGGCATAACCAAGCTACGCTCAGGCTTGTCGATGTTTGCGATGAGGAAAAGCCTTTTGGCTTCCAGCTATTTGGTCAGCTTCCTGATAATGTTGTGAAGTCTGCTCTTTATCTTGAGGAAGCTTATAAGCCAGATGTTATTGATTTCAATCTTGGCTGCCCTGCGCGTCAGATAGTAAAGCAAGGGGCCGGATGTGCCTTGTTGCTTAGGAAGAACCGGATCAAGGAGATTGTTGAGGCTTGTGTTTCTTCATTGAAAACTCCTTTCACTGTAAAGATCAGGAGTGGTGTTGACAAGAAGAGAATTGTTGCGGTTGAGGTGGCAAGGATTTGTGAGCAGGCAGGCGCTTGCGCAATCACTGTTCATCCAAGAACCATGAGCCAAGCTTATATGGGCAAGGCTGATTGGAGCATTATCAAGCAAGTCAAGGAGGCTGTTGGTGTGCCTGTTATTGGCAATGGTGATATTTTTACTCCGCAGGACGCTAAGAGGATGATTGATGAGACTGGATGCGATTACGTCATGCTTGGCAGGGCTGCTATGAAAAGCCCACTAATCTTCCAGCAGGTTAATGATTTCTTTCGCAAGCACGACTATAAACCGATTGATGACCAGGCAAGGCTTAAGATGATAAAAAAGTATTTGTACCTTGCGAACAATCATAACACCAGCTTCTTCAGGGTTAAGCTTCACTGCCAGAACTTCACAGCAGGAATGAAGGGAAGCGCGCAGCTAAGGAACAGGATTAGCTTGAGCAAGGATGTTGATGAGCTAAGGAAGATTCTCGGGTTATGAGGTTCCTGTAATCTTCTCAAAACCGAAAGATTTCAAAATTTCATTTTGAATGTTTCGTAAAAAACCGAAACATTTAAATAGTTAATGTTATATACTTCTAACTTAATGTTAGTTTTTAATAACATTTTGTTTGAAATAACAAACAAAGGTGATTAAAATGAAAGCAAAAGAAATTGATAGAAAAAGGCGGGACAAAGCAAACAAAATCAAATCTATTTTCCTAATGTTGTTGGCAGTTACTGTGGCCGGAACATTATTTCTGTACGCACTAACTACAGGAAAGTTGGGTTATTCTGCAGTTCTCATTGTTCTTGCAGCACTTTTGATTATCTTTTTTGGGCTGTTTGCTCTGCGGAGGTATAAAGATGCAGAAAAAGGAATGCCTTTTGAAGATGAAAGAAGCAGGAGAGTGATGGAAAAGGCAGCTGCTAAGAGTTTTTTCGTTTCACTATATCTCTTGCTTGCAATTGGTTGGCTTTCTGAAGGCACAATAATCTTCAGAGATGTAAGTCAGGCGAGCAGCGCTGCAATAGGAATCATGGCAGTTTTGTTTTTTGCTTTTTGGGTTTATTACAACAGGAAGGAGATCTGAAATGAAAACACGAATAAAAGAGCTAAGAGCCAGGCATAACCTTACCCAGGAAGAGCTTGCAAAAAAAGTGGGTGTTAGAAGAGAAACCATTGTTTTCCTGGAAAAGGGCAAGTATAACCCTTCACTTAAGCTGGCGCATGATGTTGCCAAGGTGCTGAAAACAAGCATAGATGAATTATTCATCTTTGACAAATAGCTAATTAAAGATAATTAATCCATAATCTTTAAAAATAAGTGCGTTATCTTACATTCTATGGGCAAATTCGGCAATGCCTTAAAGACAACAATCCTGTTAGCATTACTTACAGCTCTGTTGTTGTGGGTTGGTAATCTTGTAGGAGGCACTTCTGGCCTTGCAATAGCCTTTGTTATTGTCCTGATAATGAATTTCTCAATGTACTTTTGGAGCGACAAGATTGTTCTCAAGATGTACAAGGCAAAAGAGCTGCCTAAGAGCCATTTTGTATATGGAATTGTAAAAGAAGTTGCTCATGAAGCTGGAGTGCCGATGCCCAAGGCTTACATTGTTGAGAGCGCCACTCCTAATGCTTTTGCAACTGGCAGAAGCCCAAAGCACTCGGCAGTTG
>DATEYH010000154.1:0-9147 GCA_035256305.1 Candidatus Nanoarchaeia archaeon | reverse complement strand
GCTCTTGTTCAAATCCTGGAGCTCTTCATAAAAAGCAGTTGATTCCTTATTTCTGTTCGAGTAAAACAAGGTAATATTGTAATCAAGCTTTTCTTCCTTGACGTGCCTTAGCATGCTTATGAAAGGAGTTATGCCGATTCCGCCTGCAATGAACACAGCATGCTTTGAGCTGTCTGATGGCAGCAGGAATGCTCCCATTATATCATGGATATCAACTTCTGAGCCTAAAGGAATTTCATAAAGCGACCTTTTGAATGCGCTCTGTGTAATCCTGGTAGCCATCTGGATGACTCCTTTTTGGCTTGGAGCGTTCACAATGGAAAAATGCCTCATATTCCCTTCCTTGTCAGTGTATGGGGGGTTTTTGAGGTTGATATAAAAGAACTGGCCTGGCTTGAAGCTAACTTCTTTTTCCATCTCAAACTCTAGCCAAAGAGTTCCTTTTGCAATCTCTTTCTTGTTACTTAGTATTGCTTTCATTTTCCTCCTTGAAACCCAGAGCCAATGAATTGATGCAATAACGCTTGCCAGTGGGCTTTGGCCCGTCATCAAAAACATGCCCTAAATGACTCCCGCATCTTTTACAAAGCACCTCTGTTCTGTGAATTCCATGGCTGTAATCTTCTTTGAACTCAACAGCACCTTTCCTAGCATCATAAAAGCTTGGCCAGCCACAAGGGGAGTCAAACTTTGTAACAGAAGAAAACAGCTTATTGCCGCAGGCTGCGCATGCATACATGCCTTTTTCGTCGAACTTAACATATTCTCCGCTAAACGGCGCCTCTGTTCCATGCTCCCTTAACACATTGAATTGCTCAGGAGTAAGCTTCTTCCTCCATTCCTCTTCAGCATTATTTATTTTTTTCATACGTTCCCTTCCATTTTCAGTTCTCAAGAAACCCTTCATCAAGGTTTCCTGTGTTTGAATAGCCCATCTGCTCCCAGTAGCCTTTGTAATAAGGATCTCCTGAAACCTCTATCTTAGTGACCCACTTCACCCATTTATAGCCCCATTTGTCCTCAGCTACTACCTGGAATGGAAAGCCTCTCTCAGGCGGCAGGGTTACATTATTCATCTTATAAGCTAATAGAATATTATTATCTAGCACATAGTTCAATGCGAGAGAGCTTGAATAACCATCATAAGCATAAAAGATTACTGTAAGAGCTCCTTCCTTAACCCCAGTCTCATTTAGCAAGTCTTTGAGCAACACACCTTCCCAGAGTATCTTGACACTCCAGCCCTCAACGCAATTCAAGGTAACAACTTTTGAATAAACTTGATGAGACAGAACTTCATCATAACTATAATTTATTGGGTTTTCAACAAGCCCTTTTATTTCAAGTTTATAATTGCTGATATTAATGAACTGCGGCCCATTTATTGAGTTCTCCCTGAAATTATTAATAGAGCCTAATCTTTCTCCTTGGTATTCTCTGACCTCAACTCCGGCAAGCTCTCTCACTGAAGAATCCGAACAACCGTATAACACTCCAATTCCTATTATCAAAAAGAATATTATAATTTTCCTCATGATAAATCCCACATTATTTCTAAAAATAAGCCAGCAGCCCCATTAACCCATGAATAATTGCCAAGGCAATTGTTAATCTTGCCATTCGCGGATGCCATTCAAAAGGCACCCAGCGAATCCCTTTCTTGCTGGCAATCGAGATTGATGCTGTGAAAAGCAATGCCAGCAGGGTTATAATCCCTATGTACATTATTAGCGGCTTTCCTAAAATCTGGAAATACGTTATTTGGTTAAGCACCATTATTTCACCTCTATCCTTGAAAATCTCCGATGTAAAACTTTGCGAGGTTGTCCCTAGCCTTTTCTGAATGCGGAGTTCCAGAGCCCATGGGCCTTGTTTCAAAGAAGGTTGTGGCGTCCTTGCCGCAGCCTTCAAGTATGGCAGCTCCTCCAGGGTGGCCGCCAATCATTTTTGTTACATTGTAAATCTTTCCATGGATTAAAAGCCAGCAATCCTCTTTTGTGCTGTGCATGGCTAGCTCTTCTATTGAGAATGTTTTTGTTTCTGGCTGTTCCTGAATTTGTTGTTCTTGCTGTTGTTGCTGAATCTGTTGTTCCTTCTGCGCTGGCTGCTCTCCTTGCGGTTGAGCGCACCCTGTAATTAAAGATAAAATAAGTGTTAAAATAAAAAGCTCAAAAAATATTTTTTTGCTCATGTTTAAGCCTTCCATAATCCGTGCAGGTTGCAATACTCCCTTGCTATTACCTTGCTGGCTTGCACGCAGAACTCTGCCTCTGGCTTGTCTCCTGGGTTAAGGAATTGCCTGTAAGACTTTCCATCAGCAATTAACTCTATCCACTCAATGTAGTGGCTTTGCTCCATTGGGTGAGGCACGCTACCAACCTTTACCTTAAAGCCAGCCTTGGTTGTCTCGATCACAGGCACATGCTTTTCTTTAGAGGCATCAACAGTGTTCTCCTGCATTAGCTGCATTGGCTCGCCGCAGCAGACAAGCTCGCCTCCGCCAGTGTGTATTACCTCAACTATGTTGCCGCATACATTGCATTTATAGATTTGATTTAGTTCTGTCATTCTCATCACCCTATATTATTAGATTCATTTCTTCTTTTTATTCCTAGCTGTTCCGCAGCATCCGCAACTCATAGTAATCACCTTTGCTATTTTCTCTTGTTCTCTTAGTATTCCTCGCACTTTACCTGGTAGAATGCCAGGGGGTGGTCGCACGCCGGGCACTTGGTTGGCGGCTCCTTGCCAAAGTGCATATAGCCGCACTCCCTGCAAATCCAGTATATCTCTTTTTTCTTCTTGAAAAGGGTTCCTGCTTCCAGTTCTTTCAGGAGCTTCTTGTACCTTTCCTCATGGTGCTCTTCTGCCTTGGCAATGGCCCTTAACCTGGCAGCAAGCTCTGGGAGTCCTTCATTCTGGGCTACTTCAGCAAACTCAGGGTACATTGTAGAGTGCTCGTGGTGCTCTCCTGCAATCGCTGCTTTCAGGTTTTCTATGGTTGTGCCGTAAGCTGTCGGCGCTTCTGCCTCCACCATTATAGCATCCATTTCTTCCCCGCTGTTCTTCTTCAGATTGTTAATCTGCTCGAACAGCCTCTTGGCGTGTATTCTCTCGTTCTCTGCAGTCACTAGGAATATCTCGCCTATCTGCTCGTAGCCTTCTTTCATTGCAACCTTTGCATAGAAGCTGTACCTGTTCCTTGCCTGGCTCTCTCCGATAAATGCCTTTGTAAGGTTTTGTATTGTCTGGTTCATGTTCATTCCTCCTTATCTTTTTATTAATTTTTTTCTATTAGTTCATATTATCTATCATTATTTGCATTTCTGGCATGTTCCGTAGATTATTATGTTGAGTGATTTTGGCTCAAAATCAGTTATGCTCATCCCTCTCAGGGTGTTGCTCGTGATTTTCTTCTCAAACAAATCCTTCACCCTGCCGCACTTCGAGCAGATGCAGTGCTGGTGAAAGCTTAGGTCACCGTCAAAGTGGCTTACGCATTTCACATCAAACTTGAGAATCTCGCCTTGCTCTGCCAATAAGTTGAGGTTCCTATAAACCGTGGCGAGGGTCATGCTTGGCAAATCCTTCCTCAGAGCAGTATATACCATCTCAGCAGTTGGGTGAGTCTTAACGCTGCGCAAATAGTCAAGAATCTTCCTGCGCTGGCTTGTCATGCGAGTTATTGTATTGTGGCGAGCTATCATTTTATCTTATCTTCCAGCTGTTTAACCACAGCAGCGTATTTTTCATGAATCATTTTCCTGTCGAATTCCCAGAATTCGCTTAGCATGAAATCCTGCTCTCCCTGGCTCATGTATTTTTCTGATGCAGGGAAGAATATCCTGTCTTCTTTTTCTATGTGCTTTGGGTAAAATTCAGCTAACACCTTGAGCTTGTCCCGGATGGTTGTTAAGGAGTTTTTTTCTCCTCGGGCATATCTTTCCTGGGCAGCAACCAGTTCTCCAACGGTTTTCCTACCATGCTTGTGCTCTTCAATTAGCTCTTTCATCATATTCTGCTCTTCTGGCAGCATATTCTTTGTGGCCAGGTACTCAAACATAATCACTTCTTCTTTTCCGTGGTGAGTCCTGTCTGCATAAACCTTTATGAAGTCAATCACAGTATCAATAAAATCTTTCCTAGCTATTTTTGTTTCTGCCATCTTCTCAACTTCTTTCTCTATGGCCCAAATCATCTTTTCAATAATCCGGTGTTCCATCATTAAAGGCCCCCTTGGCTTCATAATCTTCACCTCATAACGATTTTTATGGGAAATTTCGCAAAATTTCCACGGGGTTGAAAACCCCGCACTTTAGTGCGAAATTTCTCATCCCAAAAACTCGCGATTCAGCGAGAGGCGTAAAACCTCGGACTTTAGTCCGAGGATAGCCTCGAGCAGCGAGTTTTTGTTATAAGATTAACAACTTCCCCCGCCAAAAAGCTAAATGATAATCTTTATCAATTAGAAATCATTATTGATTTATAAAGTTTGCGGTTTAGGGCTTGGTTGTTGAAAAGCAAAAAAGAAAAAACAAAAAAAAAGAAAAGTAGTTTAAACACGATGGGTTGATGGTGAACATGAATCAGGTGTCATTGAAATCCTCAGTGATATCCTCTGGCCTAATAGTTTCCAGGCCAGCGTCCAGCAGCCTGGCTGTTTCCTGGTCAGGGTAGCTCTCTATGACAAGGGAATCGCTGTCGCTGTCAAGCTCCCAAGGATAGGAATCTCCTATCATCAGCCGATTATAGCCAGGGTCAATATACCTCATATTAACGCCTCCAGCTCAATATTCTCAAGCTCGGTCAGGGTAGGGAGATCGTTGTTCCTCTCCCAGTAAGCAACTCTCATCTCCTTCATCAAAAGCTCCTGTTGGGCTTCGCGCAGGGTTTTCATTCAGACCACCTCTCCAGTTTTATATAATAAGCAATAACAAAGCCTTTATAAATTGGTTATTAAACACTATTCCTGAGATATCCTGCATAAAATTTAAAAAGGGTTGGCGGGGATTTTTTTGCAATGGTACACACGTTTTATTCACCAGAATGGTTTTTGATCTATGAATTAATTCTGCACATAGCATTTGCTTTAATTACCGCGGCAGTGAGCTATTATGCTTTTAGAGTTTATAATTTAGTGAAGGAGCCCCAGCCAAAGCTTTTTGGCATAGCCTTCGGGCTATTTTCTCTATCTTACATTATCCAATTCTTTCTTGAATTAGTTACCCTCATTCAATTCAGAGAAGCCACTAGAACAGTGTTTGAAGCCCTTTTGGATCGGCTTCTTGATATCGCAGGCATTTATGTCCACGTAGTCCTGTTTACAATCGGGCTTGTAACCTTAACTTACATGACTTTGAAAGTGAAGAGCGCAAAGATTTATTCCCTCATATTGTTTACCACGCTTATATCATTGCTTTTCGCCTCCAACACGTTTCACCTGTTCTGTGTTTTGTCATCCTTTTTCCTGCTCTTCATCCTGATTCATTACTTAGCGAATTACCTTCATCACAAGCAGCGCAATACCTTAAGGGCATTAATCGCATTTGCCCTAATGTTTATAGGAAGCCTTCCTATGATTTTTTATTTAGTCAGCGAAGCTTATTACGTGGCTGGACATGTTATTGAGGGAATTGCTTACGTGGTCTTATTATTAAACCTGATTTTGGCTGTTAAAAAATGACAAAGAAAAGGGACCGACTTCAGATAATATATGATATCCTGAGAGCTATTCAGAGGAAAAACGGGGTGATTAAGCCTACACACATACTTTACAAGTCAAACCTGTCCCATCAAATGCTTGATGAATACCTTAGCGAGCTGATAGCAAAAGAGTTCATTGTTGAAACCCACGCAAAGAGCGGCAAGACCTACTCTTTAACACCCAAAGGATTTGATTATATTGCCAAGTACAAGCTAATTGTTGATTTCGCTGATTCCTTTGGGCTTAACTAGTGCGTCTTATCGTCCAGCTCTTCTTAGCCGGCACACCTTCTTTAATGATTCAGAATATAAGTAAAAAAATTGAAATAATTCAGAGCTTCTTGCTCTTGAGCAAAAGAGAATTGCTCACAACGCTCACAGAGCTGAGCGCCATGGCCCCGCCGGCCAGTATTGGCGAAAGCAGCCAACCAGTCCAGTAGTAGAAGACTCCTGCGGCAATCGGTATTCCAATAACATTGTAGATGAGCGCCCAGAACATGTTCTGCTTTATCTTTGCCATTGTCATCTTACTTAGCTTTATTGCTCGCGGCACGTCAAGCAAGTCGTTCCTCATCAGGACTATGTTGCCCGACTCCATAGCCACGTCTGTTCCTGAGCCCATTGCTATGCCTATGTCTGCCTGGGCAAGAGCCGGCGCGTCATTGATGCCGTCACCTACCATGGCAACTTTTGCCTTACGGCCTTGGTGAGATTCCTGCAGCTTCTTCACATAGCCAGCCTTGTCTTGCGGCAATACTTCTGCAAACACATTTGTTATGCCTGCTTTTTTTGCGATAGCTTTTGCAGTCCGCTCATTATCCCCCGTGATCATATAAACTTCAAGCCCTAGCTTTCGCAGCTGCCCAACTGCTTCCTTTGATGTCTCTTTTATCTCGTCAGCAACAGCGATGATTCCAATAACTTTTTTTCCAGATGCAAGGGTCATTGCAGTCTTGCCATCCTTCTCCAGATTTTGAATAGCATTCATTCGCTTGCTAATGTTTATCTTGTAATCATTCATTAATTTTGCATTCCCAAGATAGTAGCTTGTTCCTTCAACAACAGCGCTCACTCCGCGGCCAGGTATTGCCTTGAATTTGGTTGCTTTGGGAAGGGCCATCTTGCCTGCTCTCTTAACAATTGCTTCTGCAAGCGGGTGCTCTGAGTTCTTCTCTATTGCGGCAGCAATGCGTAAAACACTTTGTTGTGAATTCTTATCAAAAGCCAGGATTTCTGTAACCTCAGGGGTTCCTTTTGTTATCGTCCCAGTCTTGTCAAATATGATGCACTTCAATCGGTGAGCAGTTTCAAGAGCTTCTCCGCCCTTAATTAGTATGCCTTTCTGCGCTCCTTTGCCTGTACCTACCATAATTGCCGTTGGCGTTGCCAATCCTAGGGCGCATGGGCATGCTATGACTATGACTGCCACTGCTGCTATGATTGCAAAGGAGAATGGCTCTCTCACAATGAAATACCAGATGGCAAAAGTAAATAAGGACAACAGAATTACGATGGGCACAAAATATGATGAGATGACGTCAGCAAATCTCTGGATAGGAGCTTTTTTTCCTTGGGCATCCTCTATCAGTTTGATTATCTGGGCCAATGTAGTGTTAGCGCCGACTTTTGTGGCCTTGAACTTGAATGCGCCGTGCTTATTGATGGTCGCAGAAAATACTGTGTCGCCTTTCTTCTTGTCCACTGGCATGCTCTCGCCTGTTATCATGCTCTCATCGATTGATGAAGCTCCATCAACAATCTGACCATCAACAGGTATCTTTTCACCTGGCTTTACGAATATGAAGTCTCCGACCTGCACATCATCTATCTGAACCTGAATCTCTTTTCCATTCCTGATGACATTCGCTGTCTTTGGTGAAAGATTCATCAGTTTCTTTATGGCTTCTGATGTCTTGCCCTTGGCTATTGCCTCAAGCATCTTGCCCATGAGCACCAAAGTTATTAGGATTGCAGAGATTTCAAAATATTGGCTTGAGCCCGGGTCAAAGAATAACGTGTAAACACTGTAGAAATATGCTGCACTGGTTCCGACAGCGATTAAGGTATCCATGTTTGAAGTCTTATTTTTCAAGGCAACCCATGCGCCTTTGTAGAATTGCCAACCTGCAAAGAACTGCACCGGCGTCGCCAGCAGCCACAGTATGTATTCTTTATATGGAATCATTATATTCAGCCACATGAACACCATAGCAATCATAAAAGAGGGGATAGCAAATACGAGGCTGAATATGAATAGGTATTTTATTCTCTTTATTTCCTTTTCCTGCATCTTCTCTTGCTTTTCCAGGTTTTCTTTGCTGAGGCCTATTTCTGCGCCATAGCCTTTTTTCTTCACTATTTCCACAAGCTCTTTCTCGCTGATCTTTTTCTCGTCAAAGACCACTGTGCCTCTTCCAGTCCCGTAATTAACATTAGCCTCACTTACACCCCCTGCCTTTGACAATGCTCTTGTAAGCAAGGTCGAGCAGCTTGCGCAGTGCATCCCTGAAATTGTCAATTCAGTTTTTTTCATGAAATACTGCCTCTCATTATGCGATTTGCTTTTATCATATCCACATCATCTCTTTCACATCATCTCTTTATCCGAGGGCTGGTTTTATTTCTTTTGTATCTGTTTCAAAAGCCAAATTATAAATAGGATAATGGCAATTATTACAAGAATCATTATCGCCCATCCTAATGCTCCCATACCATACCATCCGCCATAGCCGCCGCACATCGGACACCATCCTGCCTGTGCAGATACAACTCCTAGAGCACTAGCCAAACCCAATATAACTCCAAATACCCATTTAGCGCATCTCATTTTCGACCACCCCTAAAAAAGGGAATACATATTAAATATAAAAATTCGTTGCTCATAAAGTAAATCATATTCTCCCGCTACTGGTTGCTGCTCCTGGCGCCACTGCTGCTACCTTAGCCACCGCAGCCGCAGCCTCCACCGCTGCTGCCGCCACAAGTTCCTCCCGTGGGTGTTTGAACAGTGCTCAGCTCTTTTTGTACTGCTGCAGCATTACTTAGGTCAATATCATCCTTTACTATGAATGTGCCTTGAATCATGCCCATCCAGCAGCTCCATCTGATAGTGCCCACTTCAGTTGGTGTGAACTCAATTGTCTGCTCGCCTTGCTTAACATCAAACTTCAGCCCATAGGCTGGAACTTGTATTGCCCTGTTGCAGCTGTTAAGCACCTTTCCATCAATTATCCAATGCACAGGAACTCCTTTCTTGAGCACAAACTTGTTAGGCGTGAATCCCCTGCTGTCAACAGTCATCCTTATCTCCTGATACCCGTCCTTCAGCAAAGCAGCTCCGTCAGCAAGGCCACTACCAATCCCTGATTTTGTTGCATTTCCTAGGGGGGTGCTTATTTGAGGAGTCGCAGCTACAAGACTCACTGATGAAACTAGTGATTTGAA
>DATEYH010000153.1:0-2164 GCA_035256305.1 Candidatus Nanoarchaeia archaeon | reverse complement strand
CAGTGATTTCTACAAATCAATAGGCTGCCACATCAAGCTTAATGTTAATTGCGCCTCTACCTGCGAGTTAATGGTTTTCGGAGATATGGTTATCCAGGTTTATCTTCCGAGCATCATAAGGGAGGAGATGGAGAAGGAGTTTTCAATGATAAAGGAGCTTAACAGGATTGACCAGAAAGGGCTTGTGGAGAGCATCTTTGAGAAGAAGACTGATATCAAGGTAATCATTAACAATGACAAGGATATTGCTGAGCAGATAAGGAAGGAGAGTTTGAGGCATTTCTAGCTAGGTATCATTCTCTGAGCTCTTCTGCATGCATTGGCTTTATGAGTATTCCTTCTGGCTTGTTCTCGAATATGCCGTAATCACCTGGCTTTATGTTGTGTTCCTTTATTATTTGCGGAGGCAGCCTTATTGTTGTGGAATCCCCTAATGTCCCGAATTTTCTGATTAGTTTTCTTTTTCCTGTCTTTATGTCGAATTTTAGGAGTTCACTCGAGGTGAAGTATTCCTCGCCACACTTTGGGCATTTCATGCAGTTTAAGGCCACACCTTCCTTTTTGCATTTGGCTGTTTTGACTTTTGTTCCGCACTTATAGCATGTTTTCATGAACTTTTTCATTTTGGTTTCCTTGTTATTGGCTTTATATGGATGAGGATTATGTTTTCTGCTTCTACGTATGACAAACAAAGATATTGGCCTTTGAAAGGGTAAAACACATTGTATTTATTATGCTTTTTTGACACTAGCAAGTGTTCTTCATAATTTAGCACGTCTAGGATGAACTCATAAGGCTTTTTTAGCTTGTCGAATTCTTCCTTGAAGTGCCAGGTAAAGACTAATAGCTTGCCTTTCCAGTGCAAATCCTCATCAAACATCGGAAATCACCGAATAGATATCTATTTGTATAAATAGATATTTATATAGTTTTCGCTTTAAGAAAACTATTCAAAATTTCATCACAAATTTTGTTATAGTTTTCTATTTCTTTCTATTTCTAGAAGAATTAATCAAGGCCAGTCTTTAAATAGCCTACGCTAATACTTGTCCAGTGTTGAACGAAAGTTTTACGAATCTGTCCAGTGGGGGGATAATAATTCTTCTTCCTCTAATCTAATTCTTCAATAATCTTCCTAGGGTGTTAGGACCATCTTTTTGCCTTCTATGCTCCATTCGAGCTCTTGCCCTGCCTTCAGGTTTTCAAGCTGCTTAATGATGACTGGCACAGTTATAATGGTGCTCTTGCCAACTTTTCTCAGCTTAACCCTCAGCTTGTTTTCCTTCCTGGCTTTCTCTATCTCCAAGGCTTTCTGGGCGTCCAGCGGATTGATAATTTCCTCCTTGCATTTCTTGCAGCGCCAGCCCCTGACAGGTATGCCTTTCCATTCAGTTGTTATTTTCTCTGTCCTACCGCCGCACTCACAAGTTAGTTTTAGCTTGTCAAAGTCCATTTTTCTCCTCTTGCATTGCCTGCTTGAATTTTTTATTTACAGAGAACCGCCCCACATGAATAAGTTTGTAATAGTTACCTAGTTCCACTACTACAACATTTATTATTTTATTACCTTTTCTCAGGGCTTTCTCAGTTATGTTCTTCTTTCTTTTTCTCAGGTGAAAGCCGTTTTCCAGTATCTCCTGCACATCGTACAGGTCTAGGTTAAGGTTGCTTAGCTCTGTAAGAGCTTCTTTCGTGGGAAAGATTGGCTTTCCCAGGTAGGCACATTCCATTAGGAATATCTCCCAGATATACATCTAAGATATATCTCTTATTTAAATCTTTTGCTTTCATTAGCTTAGCAGAGAGAGCTTATAAGCCTTACGTCAAGATGTCCAGTGGCTTAATTAATCATAAGCTTTCCTGCTTGAGGCATTTCTAGATTTGCCTTAGCTCTTTCAGCTTTTCCACAATCCCATCAAAGACTGCCTTTTTCTTTTCCCTTGAAAGGTGGAAGAGCACTTTTTCTACCATTGCTTCAGAAACCGTGAAGATGTAATTAAACTTTATAACGCTGTCTTTTATTGCTCCTTCTTTTCTTGTTAAGGATATGCCTTTCATTTCAGTGTTGCTGGTAATGCCTGCCACTACTATATTGCCTAATTCAGAGAACAAGATTAGAGCAGGCCTTTTCTTGATTTCAAAAGTGTCTGTGAATTGCACTTTG
>DATEYH010000152.1:0-6453 GCA_035256305.1 Candidatus Nanoarchaeia archaeon | reverse complement strand
AGCAGCCAACCTTGCACTGGCATTGGTGTTCCTGCCGTTCGTCTTCATCTTCCCGAGCATAGCTTATTACGGCTTCATGATAAACTCCTGGCTTGCTTTCTTTAACCTGATACCATTCTATGGCTTTGACGGCCACAAGGTGATTGAATGGAGCAAGCTAGTGTACGCCCTGTTGGCAATAATAGCAATAGCCCTAAACGTTGGGCACATAATACTGCAAAACTATATAAGCATATAAACAAACCAGTGTGAAAATGAAGTCAGCAAAATCATTTTGCTGGCTCATAAAAAATGAGTGATTTTTTATGAAGAAGTGCGATATTTGCGGCAAGAAGATTGAAACAACCTTCCTGAACAAGGTTATAGGCGCTTATATGAAAGATAGCAAAGGAAAGAAGAAGATTGTGTGCGATGAGTGCCAGAAGAAATACACGACGACCGAGCTAAGAACAAAACTTTAAATAAGGCATTAACTTATTCTATCCTCATGCCCTCGTAGCATAGCCTGGTGGTGCGGCTGCCTCGTAAAGCTTTCAAGAAAGCAGCAGGTCGTGAGTTCAAATCTCATCGAGGGCTTCAGTTTTATCGATTCATCGAAATATTTATTAACCCGCGGGTCATTTTCTAAAATATGTTCCGGACGTACAAAGAACTGATCGATTCTGCATCTTTTAAGGGCATTTTAAGACTTCATGAGGATAAAAGAATCGCGCCGTTAAAGGCAGTGAAGTTTTTTTATAAGAGAAAAACAATTGAATTGCCCATGCTGAATACTGTGATCATGCCTGAAAAACCAGCTAACGCGTTCATAGGTGCTAATTATGTCGAGTTCATAATAGGATGGGGCTTATCATTTCACGTAAAATACAAGACTAGAAAAAGCACCTATTACCAGAAGTTATCTAGGCTAGAGGGTGAAAAGTTTTATGCTTACGCATTACATCACGGTTATGATTATGGACATCACAGGGAACCTACGGTCACGGGCTTATTTATTCATGCAAAAACTCTGGAGGAATCCCCTGAAAAATTAATTGAATGTTTTTCTCAGTTCTATGCTGACTTAAAAAAACTTGAGTGCCGAAAAGCTCTCTATACCGGACCAGGTGTAAACCCTAACCCCGAATTATGTTTAGAGCAGAAGGTTAGGAGCTTAAGTGATCCTGAATTATACTCTTGGGGATAAAAACAGCAGAGGACAAGCTGATGGTGATTTATGGCGTTTTGGTGTCGATTTTGTTAAGGATTTAAACCAGGAAATTCCATCGCAGTGTCAGATTTTAGAGTGGCTTAACCAAGAATAAAATAAACCAGACAGGGGCTTACTATCATGAAAGAAAAACAGCATTCGCTAGAAGAATTTTACAAGGACGCAGGCAAGGAGCTTGGAGACAAAATCCTGGGCTTTATCAAAGAAGAAGCAGCCCTGAAGTGGTTCTATACGGCTCAGTTAGCAGATTTCAAATACAAGACTCCTTATGAAATGTGCAAGAAAGGAAAGCACGAGAAAGTTGATTCTCTGATAAGCGCATTAATGGAAGGAGTTTTCTTGTGACCATTACCGCCGGGCTGCTGTTGTTTTGACAAACTATATAAACCTAAAGTTATAATGTTGTTCTTAATGTTTATAGTACCCCATAAATTTCGCGGGATAAAGAGGTTTGAGCAGGTTCTGCATGTGCTTACCAAGTATGAGCTAGATTATTTCCTGGAAAGGGCTGGCTTGAAGAGGAAGGGCTTGTTCGGCAAGAAAAAATCTGCTCGGCCTGTTGAGCTTAGGATGATTTTTGAGGAGCTTGGAGGTAGTTTCATCAAGCTTGGCCAGCTTTTGAGCTTGAGGCCTGACTTGATTCCTAGAGAGTATTGCGATGAATTAAGCAAGCTGCAGGATGATGTTGAGCCTTTTTCTTACGAGGAGGTTGAGCATGTTATCAAGGCTGAGCTGAAGAAGCCTGTAAAAAAGCTTTTCAGGAGCTTTGAGAAAAAGCCTGTTGCCAGCGCAAGCATCGGGCAGGTGCATGTTGCAAAGCTTAAGAGCGGGAAAAAGGTGGCTGTCAAGGTTATGCGTCCAGGCATAAAGACTCTTGTAGAGACTGACTTGGAAATCCTGGATTACTTTGCAAGGCTTTTCAAGCATCATGTGAAGCAGAGCATTGTTGATCCTGAGGAAATATTTGCAGAGTTCAAGCGCTACACAGAGAATGAGCTTGACTACTTGAAGGAGGCTCATAACATAAAGCATTTCTATGACAATTTCAGGAAGGATAGGAAGATAAGGATTCCCAGGGTTTATGGCAGCCTCACTACTCACCGCGTCCTGACCATGGAATTCATTGAGGGTGTTGAGCTGAAAAAAATAATCATGCAGCCAGCAAGGCATAAGCGAGCCAACACAAAGGAAATATCACGCCTGCTGGTTGAGAGCGTGATGAAGCAGATATTCATTGACGGCTTCTTCCATGCAGACCCTCACCCTGCGAATATCTTGGTAAGAAAAAACACTATCGGGTTTATTGACTTCGGCATTGTTGGCAGGCTTGACGAGGAGCTCAAGGAAAAGCTAGGGTTCTTGTTCATAAGCCTTATCCAGAGGAATGTTGACGGTGTTGTATCATCCTTGATAAGCCTTAACATGGTAGAGGGTGACGTTGATGCTGCTGCTTTGAAAAGGGATATTCATTGACGGCTTATTCCACGCAGACCCCCACCCTGCTAATATCTTGGTAAGAAAAAACACTATCGGATTTATTGACTTCGGCATTGTTGGCAGGCTTGATGAGGAGCTAAAGGAAAAGCTCGGATTCTTGTTCATAAGCCTTATCCAGAGGAATGTTGACGGTGTTGTATCATCCTTGATAAGCCTTAACATGGTAGAGGGTGACGTTGATGCTGCTGCTTTGAAAAGGGATATTCGCGACGCTATTGGAGAGTATTATGACACCACGATTGACAGGGTGGATGTTGCAGAGCTCTTTTTCAGGAGCATCAGCGTTGCAAGGAAGCATAACATCAAGCTTCCTTCTGATTTGGTATTGCTTGGCAAGGCGCTCATCACTCTTCAGGGAGTGGGGATTATGCTTAATCCTGGCTTTAACCTGATTCATGAAGTTCATCCTTTCATCAACAGGCTGGTGAAGCAGAAGAAAAAGCCTTCATACCTATTGAAGAGATTTGCAAGGGAGACTCAGAGGTTTGCTGAGTTTGTCCATACCTTGCCTGACGAGTCAAAGAAAATCTACAAGACTGCTGAGAAGGCAGACTTTGCTCTTGACAACATAAACTCTGACCTGCAAGGCTTGACAAGGGAGATTCGCGTTGAGGCAGGAAGGATAATTCTGGGAATGATAGTGGCTGCCCTATTGATAGGGGCGAGCCTTACTTACGCTTCTGATTCTGCTATTAGCAAGCTCTTCATCCTGGTTGCCTTTGCCATTCTTATCTATCTCTTGCTGTCGATAGTGGCGGATAATTTGAGGAAAAGAAAACAATAAATTATATAAAACAATCAAGATAACCTAAAAATTAGGGGGTGGTTTTCATGGCTAATTTTTTGAATGAGATCGGCAAGTTCTTGCTTGGGGATGGAATTAACAAGCTTAAGGATAAGGTCGACAAGACTATCAAGGACGTGGAGCAGAGGGTTGAGAGAGCCACTATCAAGGTGGTTAAGACGCTCACTCTGTTTGTTATGATGCTCATAGGAGCATTGTTTGTCTTGATAGGATTGGCCCAGTACCTTAATGAGACTGTTCCAGGGCTTAAGAACGGCCTGGGCACAGTGCTTATAGGAGCAGTCCTCTTAGTGCTGGCCTTGTTTGTCAGGCTGATGAAATAGACAGGTTTTTCCTTTTCTTTTGAAAATTAAGCTCGGAAGAATTCCGGAATTTTAGCATAGCATTATTTAAACCTGCTCTGCAGTTTTTAATCTACCAAAACATTTATAAACGCTGGTTAATTATTATTAACAATTAGTTAATTATTTTTAACTGATTGCCGGCGATGACGAGGAGCGCTAATGAACAAGGCAATCCAGGCTTTGCTAACAACTCTGCTCAACAAGAGAAAGATAGGAGGCAGCCACATACCAGAGCAACTCGTGCTAAGCTCAAAAACCAAATGGCTCAGCAAGGGTGAAAGAAGAGAATTCAACAAGGAATACAAGGAGCTAATCAATAACCAGGTAATACTCCGCTCAAAGAAAAGAACAGGAAAAGGCTATGACTGGCACATAAGCCTTAACCCAAAAAGCGTGGAGCAAGCATTAATGAGCACAGAGCAAGAGGTGGAAGAATGAGAAAAGGAGGAGTTTTCTGCGCGACCTATGGAATAAATACTAGAAACCTTGTGCTTGAAAACTTGCTCGAAAACCAGGAGCTTGATTTTGCAATAGGAGATGTTGCAAAACAAACCAAGGTGTCAAGGCCAAAGGCTTATGAAATAATAAAGGAGCTTGAAAAAAAAGGCTTGGTGAAGAAGTCAAGGATCATAGGCAAAACCCAACTCTATATTCTTAACAAGGCAGACAGCAGGGTGAAGTTGTTCATAAAAGACTTCAAGGAATGCCTGAGGCTTGCATATGGGCAAAAAAGCCGCTCAACAACCAGCTCTATAGTCAGCACTAATGCAGGAATGGCTTATGCAAAGCCTGAGTGAGAAGATGAGAAGGCTTTGTTAATTCTGCTGTGTTTTTCCATAAACTTTTAATATGCATACTGGTTATGCTATTCTGGGGGCAATGATGAGACATCTATGTAATGAGCCCAAAAGGCTATGAATTACACGAGTAACTTTTGAGCCCCCGCTTAAAAAATGGTTAGAAAAATTATTTTCGACACGTTTCATTTCTTTTTTACTTCTGTTCCGAAATGTTCTTTTGTATCTGCGAGTTGAACTGCTTTTTCAAGGTCATCGCCATCAATAAATCCTATCATCTCAAGCTTGCTGCCTTTCCACCCTTTTCTGGTTGTTACATCTTGAACCAGGGTCCTTCTATACTCGCAATCAAAATCCCCGTCCAGGTAGATTCCGACAGCATGATAGGTTCCCTGCTTTTTATTTTTTAGTTCTATTGAAAGAATAATGCCAAGTTCTTTCTTTTGGTTGTAGCAGATACTTCCATTAAAAAAATTGGCGAAGCTAAGTTTTCGAATTCCATCATCGTACATCGTTTTATCACCCGAGGATAGGGAATCGAATAAAAGTATATAAGCTTTTCTGTAAGGGCGTTCTCAAAAATTGAGTACAACAATGTTAGTTTCTCGCTTCCTCGAAACGAGCCGAGGTGAAGGCGGAAGCCTGCACACTCTAGCGAGTTTCAGAGATTGAAGCGACGAGGAGCAAACAATGATTTGCGACGAAGAGTTGCCGTTCATAAACCATAGAATCAGCGTGTTTTTTTCTGTAGTTTCATTATCTCTTTGACTATTTTCTTTCGTCTTTTCTCATCTTGAAATAGTCTTTGTGTTAGCACATTTAAGGCTTCTTCATCTTGTTGATTAATCTCATGGCTTTCTTTAATAAGAAGGTCATTGATTTGTCTTACTATTTTTTCATCTTCTTGTTCTGTGGAAAACTCTTGTGCTAATAGTTGTCTTTCTAAATCACGAACCCTGAATAAACGTTGGGTGCATTCTTTACAGGGTTTTCCAGGAAAATGGCCTCTTTCACTATCTTCATACTCTTTGCCACAGCGAGGACACTTATACTTATTTATTTGGATAAACGGCATAATCTTATCAAGGTAAGAACTCATATTTAAATTGTGCGATTTAGGCTTGTAAACGACAATTGAAATCAAAGGTTTATTATTTCAGCTTCTCCTTTGCTTCTTCAAGCTCTTTAAGGAACCTGGCTATGGTGTTGTTCACGTGCTCTGGCTGGGTTTGGAGGGTGTCTGCTAGCTTGGCAAGGATGTCTGAGCCTTTGTAGGCGAGCTTGCTTGTGAGCTCAAGCTCTGCTGCAATCATCTTCTGTTTCTTCTTCAAGGATTTGCGCGCTTTTTTCCAGTTCTCAAACAATTCCTCAACTCTTCCTGGAAGCTGGTCTACTTCTACTTTGAGCATCTTGGCTGCTTCTTCTAGTATTTTATTCTCTGCAAGCTTGGTTTTTAGTGCTGCGTTGCCTGCTGTGAACTCAATCCTTACAATTCCGTCCTGGACCTTGCTTGTCCTGAGAATCTTTATCAGCTTGACTTCTCCTGTGAGGTTGAGATGAGTGCCTCCGCAAGCCTCCACATCCAGTCCTGGTATTGATACTACTCTTATCTCTTTGCCAGGCACTGCTCCTCCTTGGTAGAGCACAAACCCGTACTTGGCTTCTGCAACATTCCTTGGCATGAAGCTCTTGTAAACAGGAATATCTTGCCTTATTATGGTGTTTGCCTGCTTCTCTATCTCAGCAACCTCGCTGTCGCTTAGGGAATCATAATGAGTGATGTCAAGCCTTGCCTTTTCC
>DATEYH010000151.1:0-8321 GCA_035256305.1 Candidatus Nanoarchaeia archaeon | reverse complement strand
TGCGCTGCCGACATTGCAGTTTGCGAATTTTATCTGCGCGTTGCCTGCCAGCCATTGGCTTCCAGCAGGCCATCCGCAGTCCCAGTCCCCTGCGTCGTATACCCCATTATTGTTGTTATCTATGTAGGCAAAAACACTGTTAACCATGAAGCCGCTGGCATTGACGCCGCAGGTGATATTGATAGTTAATCCCGCGTAAGGATTAACGTCAGTAACAGTAATTGGAGGGGTTACTCCTACTCGGCAGTCGTTATCCCCGTGAGCAGGCCCTCTTGGAGGAACAGACCAAGTCGCATTATCCCAGTCATTCTCACCATCACAATCATTATCAATCCCGTCAGCGCAGTTTCCCATGGCTCTTGACTCGCCTGTGCTAGGCTGGCAGTTGCCGCCAGCATCAACACAATCTGTCGTGTCATTGCAGCAAGCAGAAATTCCTGATGCTATGTTTATTTTCAAGAACTCGCGCGCATCATCCCCGCAGCAGCTTGTGGAGCCGTGGCCCTGGGTGCTGTACTCGCCCACAGTTATACCACCTACCTCTCCCTTTGCAACCCAGCTCAGCCTGCACTGGTTAGTGCACACAGCAGAGCTTCCATCACAGTCACTCCATGCTCCGGTGCTATTGCAGGCAGCTCTCTGGTCATCTGCAGAGCCTGCGCCAGTGACATAGCCTGTGCTAGCAGTGTAACAAGTCGTGCTATAAACGCAGTCAGTGCCAGCATTGCAGCAAGCCATATCATTTATGTCAGAAGGCCAGTCAACATACAACGCATCAGTTGAGAGGTCTGTGGACCTCATCCTGAACCTGATGTTCTCTCCTGCATCATCCCTGCAGCAGCTCATTAAGCCATGGCCTTGAGTGTTGTACTCGCCAATGTTGCCGTCTCCAGTGGGCAACCATCGATAAGAGCAAGAATTCTCGCAGCCGTTCTGGCTTCCATCGCAATCATACCATAATCCGTTGACTGAAAAAACCCTTGCATCGTCGCCAGGAGAAGGCACAATATCAAGATAAGTGTTGTTATAGCATGTTCCTGAATATACGCCTTCCAGCGCGCCGCAGCAAGCACCATCTGCAGAAGAGGTGGTGATTGAATCAGCATACCACACATTATTAACATCGTTTGTCGCTCTCTCCCTCCAATTATACCATTCCTCATTGCTATTGCCGCAGCACTCAGGGTTGCCGGCACTGTCGCTTCCAGCACCATAAAGCGAAACACCCCAGGCAATCCCCTTATCACCAGGAGTGGCATCAGGCAAGCCTGCGCCAGTGCAGCAAAAAGTGATATTATCACTTGGGCAGTCGCCGTCATTGCAATCAGGGAAGCCATCGCAATCATTATCAATCCCATCGGTGCAGGTTGATGCAATGAGTTCAGAGCCGCACCCGCTATTGTTCGTTAAGAAACATCCATTATAAATAGGACCTACAACCCTTCTTACTCCATAAGAAGCGCCAAAAGCATCCCTGCAAACATCAGTGCGGTCGCAGTTATTATAATAGCCAGTATTATTGTCAGTGGCCGGGCAAGTGCCTCCGCAACCATCAGGCTGGCCGCAATAAAGAGTTATTCCGTCGTGAGAGCAGTTTTGTGTGCACGTTTCAAGTATTAGCAAGGGGCTTTCTCCTGAGATTCTTAGACCCATATGACGGTATTCTGTGCAGGTAAAGCTGTTCTGGGCAGGAAAATAACCTGCAGACATATCACAATTAGCGCATCTACCCCCACTGCCAGAACCATCTAAGTTACTAGCAAAATAACAAGGGTCTATGTTTCCGCATCTTGTGCCTTTCGCGTCGTACATGCACACACAGTCAAGCCCCCCGCCGCACGAGTAAGGCTTCCAAAGATTAGGGCAATTACGTAATTCATTAGCAATGTCCCAATCAGGCCTAGTGGCATTGCCCCACCTTATTATGAACCTGGTATAATTGCCAAGCCCTGTTTCGATGCTCCCGGTAGGAACATTAATATCATAAAACCTATCCGGGTCAAACAGGTTTCTTCGACTATAAAACTGAACAGCATCCGGGGTATTATCATAAGGGTTAGGGATAATCCACCTATCATCCTCATTTGCATAATCAGAGGTGTCAACCCATATGCTTGTAGAATCACCTCCTTGCCTCTCTGACACATAGAATCTGAAAATAGCACCTGTGATATCAACGTCTGCAGGAATACAGGTAGTGTCCATAATAGCAAAAAAGCGCGCAAAGTTAGCAGCATCGCAATTTATGCCCCAAGGATATTTCACACCCGTTAGCTTATTCGCTATTCCAATGTCAATTTCTCCAAACCTGGAACCTTCATACCTATCATCATAACGAGTAACCCCTGTATCAATAGTGGCCATAAGCACTCCAGTGAACCTGGGCCTTATAGTGGTGTTCTGCAAGCCAAGGCCAGGCGGCTCGCAATAGGGGCAGTCAACAGGCTCCTGCGCATAAGTGCATAGAGGGTAACAGCAGATACCATCATCTTCACAAGGAAAGGCAGTGTACTTGCAACTATTGCTAATACATTCGGCTGTCCAGCAATCAGGGTTCTGAGGGCAATCCTCATCCTCAGTACAGCCTATGCAATATGACTTGCCGGTGCAATCAGGATCATTGCAATCAATACCATCTTCACAATCCTCATTCCTACCTCCGTAACAAATCTCAGCAGCGCCAGGATGAATCACAGGAATGGTGTCGTCGCAATCCTGGCCATCATAGGCGCAGCCATTCACTCGCCCATAAATAGTGCCGCCATAGCCGTCCAGGTCATCATCATCACAAGGAGAATCGCAATCATGCGGGCAGTTTTGCCAATCCTCGTTACAACCATTAGCGGTTCGACAAGCATTATCTCCACAATGAGCGCAATTACTGCAATAAGAAGCAGCATCAGCAGCGCTCCAAGCGCCTGAAACGCAATACTTCCTGGCAGAAGTGTCGCAAGCTCCAGAAGCGCAAGGGCAACTGCCACACGCACGACAATATCCATCAGCGCACTTGTCCAAGCAACCAGCTCCTAATTCCCCTGGGTTGCAGCAACGATTTTCAAGAGAATCACTTGCTTTTTCACCTGAAATAGCGCAAATAGCAGCATTATGGCATCCAAGTAATGAGCTCCAAACCTCGTCTTTCAAGCAGCAGTGATTATCAACGCAGTGTTGATTAGTGGTATCGCAGCAACCATTAGTACTACATTGCCCCTCTTCATAACCGCGACAACCTTCATCCCAGTAGCCGCCGCACTGATTGCAGCATCCCGCGTCATTATTACACCCGCCACATTCTGTACAACACGGCGCCGGTGGGCTACCGTCGCAGTTGCCAGCTGCAATCACACTATTCGCTCCTAGCAAGCCAAAAATAACCAATGTTATTAGAATTAATATTCTTAATTTCAACTCACCCACCCCGTAATAATATAGCTTTAATCGAAATTCAACTATCAAGCTTGTTAATAAGAAAAAGGTTATTTAAAGCTTTCGGAAAAATAAAGAAAAAGGAAAAATATTTATAAAGGAAAACATATTAAGATGTGATTATGGATATTGTGACAATACCCAGAGCGGATTTTGAACAGATGCAGCAGGAATTGAATGTTTTAAGGAATTCGAAGCTTTATAAGAGACTTTTAGAATTTGAGAGCAATATTTCTGCAGGCAAGAAGTTTACGAGGAAAGATTTAGGATTCTAAATTTTGCGCTTTGAACTTGATTCTTTGAATTGTTCTTTGCTGTTTCTTTTTACAAAAAATTGCGCGGGCATAAAGCCCTGACATCTAGGATGCAATTTCTTAAGGCTTGAAGGGCTTTCTAGCTTGGGAACTAACAGATTTGGGATTAGAAGCGAAAGATTTATATATACGATATACATATAATATGTGTTATATACGAAATATATTGATGTTTAGAACATGGTAATCATAACAGTACAAACAAAAGAAAAATATACGACCCTAAGATTAAGTGAAAGGACTAAAAAAATGCTAGAAGCACAAGGTAAAGGAAAAGAAACCCACGAACAAATACTGCTAAGACTAATAAAAATATCAGAAAATCTATCATCAGAACAAGGATCACAAATAATGCAAAAAGGCAATGTAATAGGGACAAAATATGAACGATTAAACAAAACATTCGGCCTAAGCATAGATGATAAAAAATACCTTGTAGTCTGCACATATAATGACCTGTCAATCATGGCCACTATACGCAATAAAAAATTTCAACAAGTAAAAATAGTTGGTTCGCCGAATCATATGCCAATAGATGTAAAAAACATTGACTGGGAGATAGACCTAGAAATCGTCAATGTTAACAAAGGGAATGGCTGGGTAAAGCCAACAACACTCTCTTTTGAAGAGAGAAATTTATTATACTTCATATGCCTAAAACAAGTATTAGAGGAAACGTTTGATATAAAGTTATATCAACTGAGCAATATCGAAGACTACACTAATATTGATACATGGAATGAAATATACAGCAAACACGGCCTTTCAAGAGATTCATTGCGGTCGGACATTAAGGAGAAAATAAAATGAGCAAAAAAGGGTTCATATATTTACTGCCAGAATACGCCAATAATAAGAATCTCCAGAATATCAGATCAAAAACAGAAGACGAATATAAAATTAAGTATTCAGCTAAAGGAATGCAAATAGAATTAACAGAGAATAACTCATTAATAGAAGAGGAGTATTGCTTAAACCTAAAATCAGCAAAATACCTCCTGGAAGGAACTGAAGTAAAGGAATCGATGATTCATCACCATGAAAAGGGAAGTGTAGAAAGACATTTGCAATTCAAACTTCAAGCAAAAAAAGAAACCATAAGAATATTCTTAACAGGACTAGACACTGAAGATTATGAAAAGTGCATAAAAGGATTTCTGCATATAAGCCAAGACTTGATTGTAAAAGAGCAAAAAGAAAACAAAATAAAAGACAATCTGAAAGAATATTTTTTCAACGAAAAAATACAATCATTAGCCGCTGAAAGAAGATATCTGCTAAAACAGATCAGCTCAGCATTTAAAGCAGGAAATGTTCTAGATATAAGCGATAAAAGCATTGATGATCAGAAATTGCTAGAATTAAAAGATGAAGACCATTTAAGATTATTCTTAGAATGGTAAAACGTGTTACATTCTCCTCGCCTCGAAGCGAGCCTCGCCGAACCGAAAGGTGAGCCAGAAAAGTTTCTTTTCTATTTTCAATAACCTGGAAATACGCATTAATAAGAAAAGAGGCATTAGCGGTTTCTCTTTTCAAAATCCCTCTTAGTCTTAATGCTCGGAGGCTCAAGGATGTTTCTTAAAGGGTCATACTGTTCTTGCTGCTCCTGCAATATCTGCTCAGGAGGAACATAATAAGGATTAGCAAAGCCCTCAAGAATCTCTACACCAGGAACACTGTTGTTGTCAAGATAAAAGCCTCCGGGCAACAAGTTAGCAAGCTGGATAGCGCGCTCACCATCGTTAATAAAATAAGCATACTCTCCACTACCGCCAATATAGGCAAAAGTGCCGGTTGGGCTGGCATCTGCTACTAAGCCAGTGCTTGCCTGTGTTAGTTCCTCAAGAACAAAATGGTCACCGACTTCTGGCCTGGTGACTAACCAGCTACGAACTATTACTGTAAAATCAGCATTATAATCTTCATGATGCGCTACTACACTATCCATAATGCGATAGGTTACACCATCACTAAGCCTTTTGTCAACCCTTCCAATATAGCTCAACACTATTAATCCGTTGGCAGCAACATTAATCTTGTTCATATTGCTCTTCAAGGCTTCCACTGTCTTGGGAGTGGGCTCTAATCCATCATTCATCAAACCAACATTTATGTTTCTCTTGTTATAATTAACAATCCTATTAGATGGCGCATCACGTATAAGGCTGCTCTTAGCCAGCGTTACCGTGTCAAAGTCTTTAGGTATGAGCCTTGCGTAGAGGGTTGCATCTCTTTTTATGCTGCCAGCATGGTGGCCTTGGTTGTCTCTTGTGAAGACTGAGTTTCCTGACTCATCCCTTACTGAGATGTAGGCTTGTATGTAGCCAGAGACCTTGTCCACGTCAAGGTTGTTTATCTGGCCGTTCAGGACAGAGAAGGTTGTGCCGCTTGCTTGCCTTGTGCCGTTGAGGATTACGTCTCCTCCGACACCGCCGTTGTTGAAGATGTCCTGGTTGACAACGGTTAGGTTATAATACTTGTCTGTTGGCGGAGATGGGCTTGGCCCTGCTGGGCTCTTGCAGGCTATTCCTGTGCTTATGCTTCCTGCAAGCGCTAGTGCTCCTAGTGTAGAAACTGCTTTCTTGAGAAAGCTTCTTCGAGGAATCTTCTCTTTTATTATTTCTTCGTCAAGGCTCATGATTATTTGGGTATTCCTATTCAGCTTTATAAATATTTCGCATTTGTGACTATTAAGTAGTGGTTATTCTAACTCTCTATCCTAAGAACGATATGCTCCTTGTCAGGAACAGAGACATAGACGTTGCTGCCTGCTTTCATCTCAAGGCTTCGGCAAACATCCCTGTTGAAGTACATGCCAAGCCTGTCCTTGGACAGCTTAATAATCTTCTGTTTTATGGTCAGGGGAGCCTCTTTAGCCGCGATGTCAGCAATGGCTTTGTTAATGGATTTCTTCTCAAAGTCAAAATAGCCGCACTTGCTGCATTGATAGCTGGTCACAGGGCTTTCAGCATCCTGGATATTCACCTTAACCTTCCTCATTTTTCCATTGCATTTAGGGCAGTTTTCCATTTTGCATCACTTCTTCTTTACATTGATGACATACAAAGTCTTGTCTTTCAGCTCGCATAACATATAAAATCGCTCATCCTCAATTTCAATTTTGTTCTTTTTCTTACGCTTACTTTTAATAGCATAAATCAAGCGTATAACATCGCTCCACGCCAAGGTTGCTCTGTGATATCTCTCAAAGTGCTTGCTTCTTTTAATGGCTTTAAAGTACACATCAACCACCAAGGTGATTGACTATAAATTTATAGTCAATTATACTATATAAATCTTTCTATTTTTAATTTACTAATAGCACTGCCCCATTTAAATAATGCTATGCCTAAAATCCGCAAGGTTTACGAGGAAAACAGAATATGTTGGCTTGCTTATTACAAAAAATTGCATGGGCTTAAAGCCCCGCACTTTTAGTGCGCAATTTTTGTTACACTGGACAACAAAAGCTGCGGCTTTTGAGCCCATTGGCTGCGCCACTGGACAACCTTGCGTAGGATATATAAACAAGCATTTTTACAGTCTTAATCATGACAAAAGCACCTGCTTCCAAAAATCATTTAAACCAGAAAGAACTACTTTCAAGAATGAAATTTCTAAATAAAAAAACCATCAAGCTGGACAAGGTGCTGAACAAGCTTGACAAGCTAGCCTTGGAATTCACTAAAATCCTCACTAAGCAAAAGATAAGATATGTTATCGTCTCGGGCTATGTAGCAATTCTTTTTGGGAGAAGCAGGGCATCTGAGGATATTGATATCATAATTGAAAAATTAGACCTGAAAAAGTTCAATGAATTATGGCAGGCTCTCTGTAAAGAGTTTGAATGTCTAAACACCGGAACTGCACAAACAGCCTATGAGGAATACCTGTTGAATAATTGCGCTTTAAGGTTTTCAAGAAAGGATGACTTTGTGCCGAACATTGAGATGAAGTTTGTTAAGGTAGACCTTGATAATTGGACACTTGATGAGAGGATGAAAGTCTTTGTTAATGAAAAGTTAATTTTCATCTCGCCAATAGAGCTGGAAATACCATTCAAAATATTTCTCGGCTCTGAGAAAGATATCGAGGATGCCAGGTTCCTCTACAGGATATTTAAAGAAAAGCTTGACAACGCCCTTATGCAAGAATTTGTTCGGAAACTCAAGGTAGAAAAAGAATTTAATAGGTTCATAAGATGAGAAAGCCCAAGATAAACCTAAAAGAGCTGAAGAAACTCAAGGAAGATAATTTCAGGGAAAGATTGGAATTTATTGATAAATACGCAGAGTGGTTGAAGAAAAAGAATGACAAGGAATGGTCCAAGCAGCAGAAAGAGCTCATAGACTCGCAGTTTCCCTAATGACTTACTTCGGCTGCACAACAAACACAGGCTTCTCAGCCAGCCTGAGCTTGGTGGAAGTCCTAGTGGTAACTGGCGCTCCCCTGACAGTCGCAACGTACTCGTAGAAGATTTCAATATCAATATATCTTGCCTCTTCTATAGCGCTCTGGGCGCTGGTCAAGGCTAGTTCCTCGCTGAACAAGTCACCGACCTTTTCCAGCTTCTGGCTT
>DATEYH010000150.1:0-2046 GCA_035256305.1 Candidatus Nanoarchaeia archaeon | reverse complement strand
CACTGGCTTGCTATGAGGGCTTACAGATTGAATGTTGAGCCCGTGGTTAAGTTCAGCGGCTTGAGCGGAGCCTGGGTTGCAAAGGACGATATCACCCTTAGCTGCACAGACGTGACTTGCACAAGGTTCGGGCTAGCCCTAGTCAAGCTAAAGGATGATAGTGCGAATGGCTATGGGGAGATGATAAACGAATGCAAGCAAGCAAACTTTGCGTATACTCTGAATTACATCGCAGGCACCAGTCTCCAGACAACAGGAATACCCTTGAACATTGATATTGGCGGCTTTAGGCTGCCGAGCCAGCAGAAGATGGTTTATCAGACTGCTTCCAAGCCAATTACTGTGGTGGATAACAAAGCCCAGATTACGATTGATAAAGCAACAATGATAAGTACATTCTACAATAAAACCAAGAACAGCGAATTATTCATTGGCGACACAACCTACCTGTGCGTTGAAGCTACCTTGAAGGATAGCAGCAAGATTTATGCCTTGTCAAAGACTCCTCTGAGAGTGGATGTTCTGCCGCCTTACATTGACGCTGAGAAAGGCATCAAGGTTATTTACCCTGACCCAATACAGGACATAATACCGACAAGTATGGGGGGGACAGGCTCTTATTTCTACAGGGAATATCCGCGGGTCGTGATTACTGGCTGCTATGATTACGGCCAGAGCGGTTGCAGTAACTATGATTACTACATTCACACAGGTAACTTTATCAGCCTTAATTCAATAACTGCTGACTGGGAAACAGGAGTCAAGGCATTATTGCTGACAGCAGGCTTGAACGCTCTTTTCAACTACTTTGGCTCTCAAGACCCGCTTAACACCATCTGCCCCTACATGTACGGAGGCTATTACCGGCTGAACACCAGGCCAGAGATAAGATTCCCATACGAAGGGCAAGGAATTATGTGCATCAGGGCAGCTGACAAGGTAAACAACAGGGAGCTTTACTGGAAAGAGCTCTGGACTCCTGAGCAGATGTTCAAGGAGATAGTATCAAATGCTAGTTCAGAGATTATTTCTTAGTGATATGAAGAAAAAAACCGAAAGTTTATTATAACTCTTTCCTAATAAGATGAGAGCATGAGAAAAGCAACCCTCTCCACTCTGGCTCTTGTCATACTAATACTCTTAGGCATTATTGTTTTCACCATCATCTATATGAAAGTCTTTGGGTGGGGCGGATGAGAAGAGCAGACATTAACATGAAGGCTTTGATAGCAATTATTGTAGTTCTTCTTGTGTTTATTGTTCTAGCAGGTTTCTACCTTAAAATACATGGTTCAATATTAAAGAACTCAGACAGGGAAGTGTGCAAGACTAGCGTGCTTGCCCAGTCAGTTACCATTAACGTGCCTAGCGGAGAAAAACTGGTAACTCCTGACTGCAAGACTTATAATGTTGTTTTCTTTGAAGACCATGTTGAGATTAATGGCAAGACAGCAGAGGTTTACGACCCTCAGAAAGGGGATTATGTGAGTAAGTTCAACAGCTTAACTAGCGGCATAGTCAATAGCGTTGTTGCAGAAGAGCTTAGGTGGTGCTGGTATCAGTTCTTGGAGGGGCAGAAGAAAATATTTTCTCGCGGAGGCGTTGTTGGGCAAGTTCAGTTATCAGTTCCAGACCTATGTTTTTTATGTGACGAAATATCTTTCGACTCAACTGTGAAGGTTAGCGAATTCACCGGCTTTTATGATTACTTGCAGAGCGCAACTATGCGAAATGCAAACATGACTTATTATGATTACCTTGCTGAGGAGCCAAGGATATGCGAGAGTTATGAAGATAAGCCTTGCTGGGAAGAATTCTTTAAAGATAAAATAGCAGATGAAACCGGTTGGTCAAGCCCTGATCAGACTGTTATGAAAAGTGATTCTAAATATGTTGTGACTTTCATCAAACATGGCGAAGAAGGCAGACTAATTGGTACTGTTGGCGTTGGCTGGCGTGAGAACTATTTTGCCTATATCATGCCTGCTGATAGCCTGTCAAAGCGCTGCGACAGCCTAATGCGAGGCTCTGCAAAATGAAGAAGGC
>DATEYH010000149.1:0-3646 GCA_035256305.1 Candidatus Nanoarchaeia archaeon | reverse complement strand
GGTGCATAAAGAGGAGAAACAAACAAGTAATTAGCCTTCTTACTTAAGAGGATTAGTCCGTTCTCATAATCTCCCTGGACAAAATACCTGAAGCCAGGATTTTTTTTGAACAGCACAATGGCATCGAGCTTTTCCTTTTTCAAGTATTTGCGCACTTCTGGGAGCTTCATGATAAAAAGGTATGATAAGGAGTATTTAAAGTTAATTTAAAAAACAAAAGTGGTTTGGAAACTTACTTGTAAGCCCTTACCTGGATGCTTGTAATTTTTCCGTCCAACGAGGCATTCATCCCTGGTTCTGTGTAAGTGTGCTGGTTGACAATGTCAATTTTGTGAAATCCTGCTTTTCTTATTACTCCTAAATATTCCTCTCTCTCCATTGCACCGCCAATGCAGGCAACCCAGGTATCAAAGCTTCTTTTAATGTGGTCTGGCAGTTTTCCTTCTGTAACCAAATCCGATATTAGGATTCTCCCGCCTATTTTGAGCACTCTGTGCGCTTCTTTGTAAGTTCTTAATTTGTCGGGGGAAAGGTTGATTACGCAATTGCTTATAATGACATCAATAGAGTTGTCTTTTACAGGGAGATTTTCAACCTCTCCAAGCCTGAACTCAACGTTCTTGTAGCCATCTCTTTGCGCTATCTTGTTTGCTTTTTCAACCATTGGCTCAGTCATGTCAACTCCTATCACATAGCCTTTAGGGCCTACTTTTTTTGCAGCCAGAAAAACGTCGATGCCTGCGCCAGCGCCTAGGTCAAGCACGGTTTCTCCTTCTTTTAATTCTGCAAGCGCAGTGGGGTTTCCGCAACCAAGTCCCATGACTGCTTCTTTGGGCAGTTGCTCTAATTCTTTTTTAGAATAACCGATTTTCTTTGCTTGCTCTGAAAAATCAGGGCCACAAGTTGGACAACAACTCGTTCCTGCCTTGGCAAATTCAGAATATCTTTTCTTCACAGCTTCCTTTATTTTTTTATCTTTCATGTTGCTACCTCTTTTATTTTAAAAAATAGCATTTGATTTCAGAAAATCGTCCTGCGCATACTTTGGCTTTCAAGCCATAAATTAGAGACGATTTTCTGGACGAACAACCTCTGCTTACTAGCAGATGCCTCTACCTTTAGGCAGAGGTTGTTCATTTATATAATTTATTAAAGATAAAACCACTGACCCGCGGAATGAAATAAAAAATTTAAGAATAAAGATTTGGTATTGCATTGTTCCAGCGTTCGTGAGTTTTATTGCTCCTAAAGTGCAGGTTCAAAGCCAGTCCGATATCGTATCTAGCATAACCCACAGGATCTTTTGCTGCAACATCAGGATATTTCTTAGGGTTTGCTCGTATGTCTTTTGCATAACCTAGGTAAAAGCTCCTGATATCGTTTTCATTTTCAAGGCTTTGAATAGCGGTTATGACGAGATCCTCTTCTAGCTTTCCCGTCTTGGGGTTTGAGCATCTGGCTTCTAGCTGACGGAATTTGCTAGCTCCTTTTCTTTCTAAAAGCTTCATGTTGGTTATTTGCGCTTCAGTTTTCTTGCCCAAATTCTCTAAGCGTTTATTCAGGGACTCTGGCCATTTCTGCTTATTCATACTCAATCAGCTCCCCCACCTCAAAGATGAATAATAAGGGTAGATTTAATAATTTATCGCAAAGGTCTGCACTGGACATCCTTGCGTAACCCTTATAAATAGATGTGCACCTGTTCGTATTATCATGATTAGCGTTAGCTTGCTCTCCAGCTATGACTATTGCTCTAGGAAGCTCTTCTTAGAGCAAGTCCTAAAACTTATTGTTATTCCGAGGGAAGCTGTGGTCAAGGGCAGCATTCGTCATGAAGTGCATGACAGGATTAGCAAGGCAGAGGAGGCCTTTGTCAAGGAAATCAAGCAAGAAACCAGTTATAAAGACGTGCTGGAAAAGTATAAGAAGCTTCATTCTGACTTGCTTAACCAGAGCATTATCAAGAACAAGAGCAAACTGGCGGAGCTTAAGATTTCTTTGACCGACTTCTTCAAGGATGCCTGGCCTTTGGTGCTTGAGGAGAGCAAGGACCGGGCTGTTAACCTACATAACTTCATAAAAGTCCACAAAGTTTTTGGAGAGGAGCTTTGGAAAGAGCTCAGCCCTAAGATTGAGACAGAGTATTATGTGGCTTCAGAGGAGCTTAAGCTTAAGGGAGTGATTGACAAGCTTGAAGTTTATGATAACAAATTAGTTCGCGAGGTTGTGCCTTATGAGCTCAAGACAGGCAGCGCTCCAAGAGATGGTGTCTGGCCTGGCCACAAGCTCCAGACAGGCGCTTATATTATGCTCTTGGAAAAAAACAAGATGTTTGTAAGAGAAGCCTTTGTCAAGTACCTTGATATTAACGAAGCTCGCCCAGTAATGATGAATCCTTTCCTTGAGAAGCACGTCTTGACTGCCAGGGATGCTGTTCTGGCGCTTTTTCACAGCAAAGACATCCCCGCAATCTGCGATAACAAGAACAAGTGCTCTTCCTGCCAATTGAAAGAGCAGTGCTGGAATGAAAAGTTTATAAAAGAAAGGTTATCTCTTATTTCTTGAATATCAGGGCCTGTGGTCTAGCGGTTACAACAAAAGAGCAACTCTTTTGAGTTTGCGGCTTTTGCGCCCCAAATGATATCACCCTCACATGCACAGCTCTGCTGAGCGTCCAAAAAGCAGAGCTTTTTGAGAACGGTGGAGGTCCCCAGTTCGAATCTGGGCAGGCCCATACATTCAAAAAAGAGGTTAATAAAGAGCAGAACATAATCTATTTAAAGAATAAAATATGGGTTGATAATATGTTTGAGTTCAAGGACTTGACAATAGCTTATTTCAGCATGGAGATAGGCATTGATGCTACCATTCCTACTTATTCTGGAGGCTTAGGCATACTGGCAGGAGATACTTTGAGGAGTTGCGCTGACTTGAAGCTTCCTGTAATCGGCATAACCCTGGTCTATAATAAAGGGTATTTTACTCAGGAAATAGACAAGCACGGAAATCAATTAGAGCACGAGGTAAGCTGGGATCCTGATGCTTTTCTCCAGGCAATGCCTCAGGAAGCAGAGGTTACTATTGAAGGAAGGCCTGTTCGGATAAAGGCCTGGCTTTACAACCTCATAGGCATCTCTGGCCAGGTTAACCCTGTTATCTTCCTTGACACTGATGTGACTGGGAATTCTGATTATGATAAAATGATTACGCATCACCTATACGGGCATGACGACAAGTACAGGCTGACGCAGGAGATTATTTTGGGAATCGGAGGAGTAAGGATGCTGGAGAGCCTTGGCTGCACAGGGATAAGAAAGTATCATATGAACGAGGGACATTCTGCGTTGCTGGCAATTGAGCTTTACAACAGGTTCTCTAAGATTAGGTATCCTGTGGATGAAGTGAGGAAGAGGTGTGTTTTCACCACGCACACTCCTGTACCTGCAGGTCATGACCAGTTCCCAAAGGAACTGGCTGAAAAGATGCTTGGAGAAAATATTCATCCTAAGATAAGGAAAGAGGTTTTTTTCAATGACAAGCTCAATATGACTTATCTGGGGCTTAGGTTCAGCGAGTTCATTAACGGAGTTGCAAAGAAGCACGGAGAAGTATCCCGGAGCATGTTCCCTGGCTACCAGATAGAATC
>DATEYH010000148.1:0-10996 GCA_035256305.1 Candidatus Nanoarchaeia archaeon | reverse complement strand
CCCAGAGCATTATATCAAGAGGACCTTCACAACCGCGATATTCCTGAGCTTTGGCTTGCTAATAATAGCGTTCACATTTATCAAAACTCCAAGCCTTTTCCTTTTGTTCCCGTTTGTTTTCTTATTTGCATTCTTCTACTTCATGAGATATGTTGATGTGAAGATAGAGCGGATAAAGAAGAACATCAACCAAGAGATAATCTTTGCAGGGAGATTCCTGATAATAGAGCTGGAATCAGGAGTCCCGGTGTACGATGCATTCATCAACATAGGGAGGAATTACGAGGTCATAGGGAGCTATTTCAACGAGGTGGTTGAGAAAATAAACCTAGGCACCACCATGGAAGAAGCCCTTAACGAAATAATCAACATTACTCCCTCTCCTGAATTGAGAAAACTGCTCTGGCAGCTTCTGAACTCAATGAGAACAGGAGCAGATGTTGCAGGCTCGCTTAATGCAGTCATAGACCAGATTGTAAGGCAGCAGCAAATCGCTGTCAGGGACTATGGAAGGAAGCTAAATCCTCTAGCCATGTTCTATATGATGATAGCAGTAATAGTGCCGAGCCTAGGCACCACTGTCATGATAGTAATCGCTACCTTCCTAGGGCTCACCATGCCATTAACCTTCCTGATAATACTCGCTTGCTTGGTTGGGTTTATCCAGTTCATGTTTTTTGCAATAATAAAATCATCAAGGCCGCCAATGGAAATCTGAGCAGCATAAGCCCTGGCTAAGAAAAGGATAAGTGACAAAGATGAAGCTTCCATTTTCAAAGAAAAAAGAAACAGGGGATGATGTCTTAGATAAAATAGAGAAGCTAGAGCAGGCTCTGCAAGAAAAAAAGCCTCGTTTCAAGCCAAAATTAATGGGGCTACAGGTTTTTTTCAAAAAAAAGAAGCCTGCTGAGCAAAAGTTAGAAGAAGAGTCAAAGGTTGAAGAAGAGCAACCTAAGCAAGAGGAAAAACCCAGGCAAGAAGAAAAGAAGAAACAAGGGAAAAAGGAAAAACATCATTGGAGAAAAGAACACCCCTTGGCAGAGGAGCATTTGCCAAGAGGAATTGCCAAGCTAAAATCCTTAAAAGGAAAAAGGCTTCTTTCCAGGAAGAAGAAGAGGAAATTTGACCTTAGAAGGTTTGCCAGGAGCATCAACCTCCAAAGCTTCCTTGAAAAAGCAGGCCTTGAGAGGCTGGATGCAAAAAAGGTCTCAAAGACTCTTTTTAGGATAAGCATAATCATCTGCGGAGTAATCAGCTTCTTCATAATAATAATGAATATTGTGAACAACAAGGGACTTGTTAATCTCCTGGTCTTCCTTCTTGGATTCTGGCTTACATGTTTCATTATAATCCTGGCATTGCTTTGGGGAGCTTACTTGTTCTACCTGGACATGCGAATCTTCAACAGGACTAAGGCAGTAGAAGCAGTATTTCCAGACTTCCTCCAGCTGACAAGCGCTAACATAAGCGCAGGCATGCCCATTGATAGGGCATTATGGTATGCTGTGAGGCCGGGATTTGGAGTTTTGGCAAAGGAAATAGAGAGTGTGGCTAAGAACACCATGGCAGGCGAAGACCTAAGCAGTGCCTTGAGCAACTTTGCCAACAAGTATAACTCAAAGATAATCCAGCGCTCAATAAGCCTTCTGCTGGAAGGAATGGCAGCAGGAGGAGAGCTGGCAGACCTGCTTAACAAGGTAGCCATGAACATAGAAGAAACCAAGCTCATAAAGAAAGAGATGGCATCAAGCGTCACAACCTATGTGATATTCATAATCTTTGCCACGATAATAGCAGCGCCTGTGCTCTTCGGGCTATCAACCCAGCTCCTCGTGGTAATTAAGGCGATAACAGGAAGGCTTGGCTCGACCATGAGCTCTTCCAGCTCAATGATGGGCTTCTCATTCTCAGGAGACGCAATAAAGACCAGTGATTTCAGAATCTTCGCCTACCTAATGCTAGGCATTTCTGCTTTTTCCTCAGCTTGCATCGTAAGCATCATAAGGAAAGGAAGAGTAAAGGAAGGCTTGGCTCAGATACCTGTGTTCATCATAGTAGCCCTCCTTATCTACACCTTTGCTTCGCTCCTAATAGGAGGCATGTTCAGCAGCATGTTTTGAGAAGAGTTTTTGACAAGAACAAGGCAAAAATCCCAATTTTACCAAAAAATTTATAAAAACAGACTGACGCTTAATGCTTAAAAGGAAGCATTATTAAAACATATAAAACAAACACGCGTGAGGTGAAATAAAAAATGAAGAAAGGACAAGCAGCAATGGAGTTCTTAATGACATACGGCTGGGCAATACTGGTCGTGCTTGCAGCAATAGGAGCACTTGCATACTTCGGAGTCTTAAGCCCGGACAGGTTTCTGCCAAGCAAGTGCATGATAAGCGGAGGTTTCAGCTGTGTAGAGTACAAGCTGGACGGGTCAGTTCCCGGTGCCCAGGTAGTGAAACTTTATGTACAGAACAACTTAGGTGTGGATGCACAAGATGTAACTGTAAATCTAACTGATAATTCAGGAACCGCTTGTACATCAAGTGATGATAGTAACCTATTCCCAACGCCAACGGGAATTGATAATGGCATAAAGGAAGGACCGATATTATTTGATGGTGGATGCAACCTAGGTGATAAAAGCTTTAGAGGAACCATAACAGTAACCTACCAAAAGAGTGAAGAAACTGAGACTCACACAGCCACAGGCACACTCTCAGGCAGGTTCGAAGACTAAAACCATTAAATTTTTTCTTTTTCTATTTTTATTTTATGAACCAGTTGTAAAACCAGAAAATTAATAAAAGATAAGATAATAATTCATTTCAAAAAGGTGGTGTGAGTGGAGATACAAAGCATCAGGGCATACCAGGTTCTTGATTCAAGAGGAAACCCTACGCTTAAGGTGGTTGTTAAAACTGATTCGCACTCTGGCTATGCCATTGTGCCTAGCGGGATAAGCAAGGGAGCTCATGAAGCAGTAGAGCTGAGAGATGGCAAGAAAGATTATGGCGGCAAGGGTGTTGAGAAATCTGTTTCTATAATTAACAAGTTGATTAACAAAAAGCTAAAAGGCATGAAAGTGACTGAGCAGGAAGCCATAGACCTAGAACTAAAAAGGCTTGACACCACGGAGAGCAAGTCAAAACTCGGAGCAAACACCTTGCTCGGAGTTAGCCTGGCTGTTAGCAGGCTAGCAGCTGCTGTGAAGGAAAAAGAGCTTTACGAGCACATAGCAGAGCTCTTTGGCAATAAGGATTGCAATGTCTTGCCAGTGCCTCTGGCTAATGTGGTTAATGGAGGAGAGCATGCTGGCAACTACCTGAAACTTCAGGAGTTTATGCTCATGCCTACAGGAGCCAAGAGCTTTTCAGAAGCTACTAGGATGATAAGCGAGACTTATCACATGCTCAGGAAGATTATTGATGACAAGTACGGTACAACCGCGGTTAATGTGGGTGATGAAGGAGGGTTTGCTCCGCCAATAAGGACAGCAGAGGAAGCATTGGACTTGTTGTCTGATGCAGTTGGCAAGGCAGGCTATAAGCGAAAGATAAGGCTTGGCTTGGACGTGGCTGCAAGCAGCCTTTATTATAACAGCCAATATGATGTAGGAGTTAATTTTAGCTCTAAAGGACTCACGCAGTATTATGAGCGCCTGCTGGAAAAGTACGACATCAAGAGCATAGAAGACCCCTTTGACCAGGACGACAATCATGCTTGGGAGGAGTTCATGAGCACAGTTGCCAAGCGCAAGAAAATCCAGGTTGTAGGCGATGACTTGACAGTGAGCAACCCGAACAGGGTAAACATGGCTGTAAAGAATAACCTGTGCAATGCCCTGATACTAAAGGTGAACCAGGTAGGAACCTTGTCAGAAGCCTTGAAAGCAGCAAGGATGGCTAAGGAAGCAGGCTGGCAGGTGATTGTGAGCCATAGGAGCGGAGACACAGAAGACAGCTATATTGCTGACCTTGCGGTTGGAATAGGCGCAAGCCAGATAAAGCTAGGAGCGCCTTGCAGAGGGGAAAGGACAGCGAAATACAACCGACTAATAGAGATAGAAGCAAACATGAAAAAGAGCAGCTATGCAGGCAGGAAGCTGAGATTCTAGATTAATATTTACTCACACTATACTTACTCATTCTCATACTTTCTTATTTTATCCACCCTTGTCAGGTGCCTTGCTTCAAGAAACCTTGTTGAAACCCAAACCTTGAGAATCTTCTTAGCAGTTAATTCGTCAGTTGTTCTTCCACCAAGGCATAACACATTGGCATCATTATGCTGCCTGCTAAGCCTTGCACTAGCCTCATCATAAGCCATTGCCGCCCGTATGCCTTTTACTTTGTTAGCAACCATGCACATCCCCATGCCTGTGCCGCAGACAAACACGCCCCTTGCTTTCTCCCTGGCAACTTTCTTAGCAGCCTTGAAGGCAACATCAGGGTAATCATCCTCAGGAACAAGCACAGGAGACAAGTCATCAAAAGGAATTTCGTGCTCCTTCAGAGTCTTTTTTAGCTTTTCCTTCAGTCCAAAACCTGCATGGTCAGCTGCTAGAATAATCTTTTCTTTAACCAAAATGTCACCTGATTACCATTAATAAGTTAATGGTTATATAAAATTTTCCAAATCAGGTAAACTTTATAAAAGATTCAAGCTTTTCTCTCTATATGGGTGACTTCGTAGACTTTTTTAACACTGCAGAAAAGCTTAAGCGAGTTAAGAGAGCAGGCTGGGTCAGGGAGGGAGTTCCAAATGCTGAGAGCGTAGCAGACCATAGCTTTAGCACTGCTCTACTATGCTACATCTTAGCTGATAGTTTGAAAGTAAACAAGGATAAAATAATTAAAATGGCTTTACTTCATGATTTAGCAGAAGTCGAAGCAGGAGATAATGTAAGTCATCGCGGTGACAAAATTGTTTCTTCTATAAAAAACAAACTTGAAAAAGAAGAAAGAGTCATGAAAAAAATGTTTTCTAAAGTTGATGGGGAGGAATATATGAATTTGTGGATAGAATTCACTGAGCAAAAAACAAGGGAAGCAATTATTCTTAAACAGATTGACAAGCTTGAAATGGCTTTTCAGGCATCAGAGTATGAAAATACCATTGAACCTTCAAAACTTGATGAATTCTTCATTAATACCAAGATGAATTTGAAAGAACCTCTCTTAATAGAGCTTTTCAATGAACTAGAGAAAAAACGAAAGAATAAATGATTTTTCGTCTTAAAACAACAAATTTTATAAATAATATCGTCTATTCAGTGCTTGTAAAGGTGGTATGATTGATTGTTAAGATTGCTGCAAGCATATTAAGCCTGGACTGGAGTGATAAGATTGTAATTGACCAGGCTGTTATGCGGGTGAGCAATGCCGACTTTATTCACTTTGATGTCATGGACGGAAAGTTTGTAAAGGACAAGACCTTTGACTCAGAGTTTGTCAAGAGCATTAGCACAGGAGTCATAAAAAAGGATGTTCATCTAATGACGAAGCAGCCTGAGAAGCTCGTTGACAAGTTCATAAATGCAGGTGCCAGTATGATAAGCTTTCATGCAGAAGCAACCAAGAGCCCGAAAAAGCTGATAGAAAAGATAAAGAGCAAAGGAGTGATGGCAGGCATAGCCATAAACCCTTCAACCTCTCTAACCAAGATTGACAAGCTCCTTGACCAGGTTGATTTTGTCCTGATAATGACAGTCAAGCCTGGAAAGCCAGGCCAGAAACTAATTGCGAGCGCTGTGAAAAAGGTTAAGAGCCTAACCAAGAAGAAGCCTAACCTGATAATAGAGGTTGACGGAGGCATTAATGCAGATACTGCCCATGAAGTTATAGAAGCAGGGGCAGACATCCTAGTGGCAGGCAGCTACATCTTCAACAGCCCAGATCCTAAGATAGCAGGGGATATTTTGAGAAATGCCTGAATTTAGAAAAGATTTAAAACAAGCCCTTTTTTCTCTTTTTCCATGAAACTCTTCAAAATACCTCTAAACGCAGGAGCCATGGACAGGAAAAAAGGAATTGAAAAGGCTCCTGACAGGATTGCAGAGCACTTAAAGGATTTCTATCTGACAGAATCAGGAGTGCTGCCATTGTTTGAAGTTGCTGAGATAAAAGTTGATAACTCTCACTTTGAAGAAGCTCATAAGAAAATCTATGCTGAATTAGCAAAAATTAACACTTATTGCGCCCTCTTGGGCGGGGACCACTCACTCACTTATCCTGGTTTCAAGGCTTTTGCAAAGAACAACCCTGGCGCAGGAATAATTGTTTTTGACGCCCACCCTGATGTTCAGGAAAATCACCAGCCGCCAACGCACGAGGATTACCTGAGGGTGCTTATGGAGGAAGGAGTGCTTGACAAGAACAACGTCATACTTGTCGGCACCAGGAACATGAGCAAGGAAGAAAGAAAATTCATGGGTGACAACAAGCTCAAGAATTATTCTATGCGCGAGATAAGCTTTGAGAGCCTGAGGGAGGTTGCTGACAGCATTATGAGCGTTGCAAGGCACTGGAGCAAAGTATACATTTCCATTGACATTGACGTTCTAGACCCTGCTTTTGCGCCAGGCACAGGCTATGCTGAGCCAGGAGGGATGAGCACCAGGGACTTATTATACCTTATTCACAGGCTGAAGATGCTCAGGAATATTGGCATGGCTGATGTTGTTGAGGTTAATCCTGACAAGGATGTTAATGATATGACTTCTAAGATGGCTGCTAAGATTATTGTTGAGCTTAGCTGAACGTCTTTCTTTACTTTAGAGTAGAGCTTATAGAAATTTTTATAAAGACGCAACGATTCCTTGTGCTAATGGCGAGACATGTTTTGGAAGATTTTGAAAAACAGGATAAACTAAATGAAGGGCTATTCAAGACAGTGAAAGGGGAATACTTTAGATTTGAAAACTGCCATAAATTCATAACTCCTGATGCCTACAGATTTTCTCCGATAAAAAAACAGGACAAGTTAAATGAAGAACTGATTAGAGTCAAAAGAGGAGATTACTTTCCTTTACATGATATTAAAGAAGTTTGGGGCGAACACGAGCGTTGTTTTATTGCAACCGCAGTTTACGGGAACGCTAATGCTCCACAGGTTCAGACATTAAGAGAGTTCAGAGATAATATTTTAATAAAAAACTCTCTGGGAAGAGTGATAACTGACTTTTATTATGGCGGAGCAGGTGAAAAAACAGCAGCTTTCATAAAAAAGCACTTACCCTTCTCAATTCCCACCATTCAAAGAGGCCTGGATGCCTTGGTCAAGACTTATTCGAAAAGAAAATAATGAGTAAAAGCATCATTGGTTTTCTCTAAAACCTTCGGGTTGTGGTGCGTAGTCGGTTGGTTTGTGCTTAAAATGGTTAAATGGTGCGTTGTGGGTGGTTAATCGGCTTTTTCTAAGAAGTAGTAGATTGTCTAGTTAAACTATCATGGAATAAGTTTTTTTTGTTTTTCTGAAGAAAGTATTTTGGTTTCTTTTGCATCCTTATAAATTCCAGAATAATTTGGCAGATTTAACTTTTTTCCTTCAAAGAGCTCTTTAATTGTGATTATCTGAACTTTTGGATAATCTTGCTTTAAAACTTCAAAAAATCCAGATTTTACTGCTTCCTCTTTCATAGGAGCTGTTGGTTCTTCTAGTGTTATTAAAACTCCACCAATTGCCTGTTCTCTTTCCACATCCCCTTTCAGGGTAGCAACATCTGACCTTTGAACTTTTCCACTTTTTACTTGAACTAAGAGTTTTTTAAATTCTTTTTCAGAAATGTTTATAACAATAATACCATCAATTCCTTTATCCGCACCATACATTTTTTCTTTGCTTCGTTTTGGCATAGCATTCACCAAACTCAATGCCCAGTATTCAAATTCAAATCTATTTTTAAGTGCTAACTCTTGTGCTCCAGATAAATCTTTTGGGATGCCTTCTAAGTTTATTTTTATTTTCTTCTTTGAAAAATTAAATTGTTTTTCCATTCTATGTTTCATAATATTTATTGCCAAAGTCGTTATATCAATTCCGACCCATTGTCTCTCTAATTCTTCTGCTGCCGCAATAGTTGTTCCACAGCCACAAAAAGGGTCAAGAACCATATCCCCTTTATTAGAACTAGCTTCAATTATTCTTTTTAATAACGCCTTTGGTTTCTGTGTTTCATAACCTAAGCGTTCACTTGAAGTTGATGCCTGTTGAAAAGACATTATATCATTCCAAACATCTCCAATCATTCTTCCCTCTGTTTCATCCAAATATTGTTTTCTTCCACCAGACCTATCATCTCTATATTTTCTACCAGTTTCATCTACTTTTTTAAATCTCGCTAAATATTCCGGTTTATGTTCTAAAAATTCCTTTTTAAAATAGTAATCACTTGATTTTGTATAAAATAAAATCGTATCATGCCCTCTTATCCAATTCTTTGCTTGTGATTTAAATCCCGATACTGTTTCTACTGACCAAATTATCTCCCTCTTAAAGTTATTTTTATCAAATATAACATCAAGAATAATTTTAAGGTAATGACTTGCTGTCGGGTCACAATGTAAATATAAACTACCCTTCTTTTTTAAAACTCTATGTAATTCTATTAATCTTATAGTCATCATAACAAGATAAGCCATAACATCATTTCTACCTAATATTTTCTCAAAGCCCTGAATCAAATTTGAAATTTCGGCACTTATCTTTGTTCTTGATTTCCCCGTAACCAATTCTTCAAAAATTTTTTCTGCTTCCATAGTCCAATGCCAACTATCTTCAAAAGCAGTTAATTGTGCTTCACTCTCAACCAATTTTTCTTTAAAAAGAATATTATAATCTTTCTTTGAATTAAAGGGCGGGTCAAGATAAATAAGGTCTATACACTCATTTGGAAATTTATCTCTTAAAATATCAAGATTATTCCCAAAAAACAATGTTCTATTCTCCACCAATATTCACCCACTATTCCTTTTATAAAGACCTTTTATATTTAAATCTTATGTAGAGATGTCCAGTCAAGAACGAAAATTCTCCGAAAATGTCCAGTGCCAATGCTTATAATACACATTTTCTTTTAGTTTTCCATACTTGCTTTCAATAGAGTCATCCACTTATTTCCTTCTAAGCTTATTCCTATGTTTGCTTTGAGGGCTGGTGTTGAGCCGTTTAGTGAGGAGTGTGGTTTTATGAAGTTGTAATAATTCCTGTAAGCACTCGTCATGGTTTCTGCTGTTTTTTGGTTGTCAAATCCTCTCATGGTCTTTACTCTGTCTCTGATTGTGCCATTAAGCCTTTCTATCCCTTGATTATTAGTTCTCTTGTCAGTTAGTTTTACAAGCCTAATCTGTTGGGTGTGAGGTAGTTCTTTTTTTATGCTTCTTGTGTAGCTGTGCCTACCATCAGTAATTAAGAAAGCTGGCTCTTGGCTAACTTGCTCTCTTGCTTGATTAAAGAACTTTCTGCTATCAATTACTCTGGCTTTTGTGCTTACTTGAGTTGTTATCAAGAATTTTGTTTCTTCGTCCATGATATTCCATAGCCACTTCCATTTTCCACCTGCTTGTATTTTCATCTCATCGTGATGCCATATGCTTGCTACTTCTGGCTTTAAGGTCTTAGCATGGTCATCAATAACCTTGCTATATTTCTGAATACGCCTGAGGATGTTGCTGTGGTCAAGCTTTAAGCTGTAAAACTGGCATAGATGGTCTTGTATCCCTCTCAAAGAAATTCCTTTGAAGTATAAATCCATTATCAAGGTTGTTATCTTACCATTACCCTTGTATCTCTGAAAGTCTTTCTCCTCAATAAACTTCCTACCACAAACCTTACACTTATAAATTTGTTTCTGACCATTCTTTGTGTGCCTCTTGCCCCACCCAACAGTATCAGTAGCCTTACAATAAGGGCAAGCAGGTCTTTCGCTGACTATTCCTTTGTTCTCTGTCTTTACCTTGTTGTTGAAGTCAAGGTAAAATCTTACTGCGTGAATATGCTTACAATCAATCCTTCTTTCCTTGTAGTCGGGGCAAGTGCAAACAGGCTTTCTCTTGAGGGTTACTTTGTATTCTCCATTATCGTGTTGAGAAGGAATAATAAAGGTTTTGCTGTCAATCTTTCTTGGGATGTCTCCCTTGCTTATTATTGCGTATCCTCTTACTATTCTCATTTGCTCGCTTGGTTGCTTAATGTTAAATTCTTGTTTCTTATCCATTTTTAATCACCTTTAACTTACCTCGTCAGGTTATACCTAGGTAAGTGGTTCTACCATATAAAGCTTTCGGTTTCTTACCCCCACAGGTATTACTTAAAAAGGTAAGATTTAAATATAAGCTATCACATACAACCTAAATTATGGCAAAAATCAACATAACAATGGAAGGTTACAAGTGCGAGAGATGTGGACATGAATGGATAGCAAGGTTAAAATTTCATCCTATAATCTGCCCAAAATGCAAATCGCCATATTGGGATAAACCCAAAAAAAGCATGCACATGAAAGGCAAGAGTGTGCAGGTAGTAGGCAACCATGTGCAAGTGGCAGGCAGGAGTATGCAAGGAGCAGGCAAAATAACTGAGAATGAAATAATAAGTTGAAAATAAAGCAATAAAGTGATAATATGCAAATATCATTAGAAAAACTTCATTTTGGAGAAGGAAGTGCCGAATCAGAAGTAAATTTAAAAGATTATTTCATTTACACAGCAGATTATAGGCAAATTCTAACAGGCAGATTCAATTTAATAACTGGTGGCAAGGGGTCTGGCAAAAGTGCAATATTCTCGATTCTTTCAACAACAGAATTTGCTGATAAATTAATCATACCATTATGTTCTGTTAGAGGTCAAGTTGAATATGAAGCTATGTTTAGGAATAAACAATTGAATGAGTTAACAATTGATGATTTTAGACAAATATGGAAAAAATATATTGCTGTCATGATGGCTGGTTTTGTGATAAAAAATTCTGCAGATAGAACGCCAAACGAAATAAACAC
>DATEYH010000147.1:0-3913 GCA_035256305.1 Candidatus Nanoarchaeia archaeon | reverse complement strand
TGGTATCATGACTTTTATGTTAGTCAGCCCGAACTCATTCCTTGCTTTGAGTATGGCTGCGCATTCAAGGGCAAAGGCTTCCTTGTAATCATCGCTATAATACCTTGAGGCTCCTCTCCAGCCAATCATGGGATTGTCTTCATTTGGCTCAAAAAACTCTCCGCCAATAAGGTTAGCGTATTCATTGCTCTTGAAGTCGCTCATCCTTGCAATAACCGGCTTCGGGTAGAAGGCTGCTGCTATCCTGCCTATTCCTCTTGCTAATTTGTTAATAAAGAAATCACGTTTGTTAGCATATCCGTTGGTTAATTTGTTAATCTTTGCTTTTATTTTCTCATCTTTCACTTCATTGAATCTCAGCAATGCCAGCGGGTGTATCTTGATTTCAGAATTGATTATGAACTCCTCTCTTGCCAGCCCCACTCCATCATTCGGTATGAAACTTTCCTTGAAGGCTTGGCTAGGGTCTGCTATGTTCATCATTATATTAGTCCTGGTTCTAGGTAATGAGCCTATATCAAGCTCTTCAACCGCATACTTTAGCAATCCTTGGTAGATGTACCCGTCCTCTCCTTGGCTGCAGTCCACTGTTATCTCCTGTTTTTCTTTAATCACTTCTGTGGCTTTTTCTGTGCCAACAATGCAAGGTATGCCTAGTTCTCTGGAAACAATAGCTGCATGGCAAGTTCTTCCTCCTCTATTCGTAACTATGGCTCCTGCTATCTTCATTATCGGCTCCCAGTCAGGGTCTGTCATATCAGTCACAAGCACTTCTCCTTCCTTAAATCTCTGAATATTTTCCACATCTTCTATCACTCTTACCTTGCCATTGCCTATCCTATTGCCGACAGACTCTCCTTTTAAGAGCACATTGCCTTCTTCTTTTAGAACATACTTTCTTAGCTTGGTCATGTCCTGGAGTGAATGAACTGTTTCTGGCCTAGCCTGAACAATAAAGAGCTGTTTTGTAACACCATCCTTTGCCCACTCAATATCCATGGGCTTATGCTTGCCAGCTTTGTGGGAATAATGGTCTTCTATAATGCACCCCCATCTTGCAAGCGTTAGTATTTCCTCGTCCGATAGGACAAATTTCTTTCTCTCTGTTTTCGGGACCTGCATGTTCCTTGTGCTCTTGCTGCCGTGGGCATCATAAACCATCTTTATCTCCTTCGAACCTAGTTTCTTGCCAATGATTGGCTTATAGCCGTGCTTAAGGGTTGGCTTGAAGACTATGAACTCATCAGGGTTAACCACCCCCTGTACAATGTTCTCTCCTAAGCCATAAGAGCCATTAATAAGAACAGCCTCTCTAAAGCCTGTTTCTGTGTCTATTGTAAACATTACTCCTGAGCAGGCCTTGTCAGAGCGCACCATCTTCTGCACGCCAATGCTCAATCCTATCTTGAAATGGTCAAACCCCTTGTCCTGCCTGTAGCTGATAGCTCTGTTAGTGAACAGGCTGGCAAAGCACTTTTTGCAAGCCTCGAGCAGCTGCGACTCTCCTCTTATGTTAAGATAAGTCTCTTGCTGGCCTGCAAAGCTAGCATCAGGCAAATCCTCTGCAGTAGCACTGCTCCTCACAGCCACATCAATATCGCTCCTGTCATGCGTGTAAGCTCCGCAAAGGTTACGATAAGCCTCAACAATCTCCTTCCTTAGTTCAGGAGGAATCTCTGCTTCTCTTATCAACTCCCTGACCTTATGCCCCACTCTTTGAAGCTGTTGAAGGTTCCTGGTGTTCAACCCTGTCAATTGCTTCTTCATCTCATCCCGGACCCCGGCTTTTTCCAATAAGTAGAAGTAAGCCTTTGCTGTTATTGCAAAGCCATTAGGAATAGCAACACCTTTGTGGGTTAAGTGAGTGTACATCTCTCCTAGGCTGGAATTCTTGCCGCCAACAAAAGGGGTGTCTTCAATGCGTATCTGGTCAAACCAGAGAATAAAAGCATTATGCTTATCCAATAATTCACCTCTTTTTATATTACAATAACTATCTAAAACGCCTTATTCTTATAAAAGTATATAAATCTTACGTTAGTAAGATTTATGCTCAAAAACATTTGTTTTTGTTGTATAAATTTTACGCTATAAAAATATAAGAAGTATCTTTCGAAAAACATTTAAAGATTAATTCGTAATGATTTTTTATCATGTCAAAAGAGGTTTTTGAGATAAGGTTTCATGGAAGAGGCGGCCAGGGCGCTAAGACTGCTGCTGCTCTGCTAGCAGAGGCTGCCATGGAGCAAGGTAAGTATGTGCAGAGCTTTCCTGAGTACGGGGCAGAGAGACAAGGAGCTCCTGTGAAGGCTTTTACCCGCATTAGCGATAATAAGATTTATTCTCATGCTGGCGTTACTAATCCTGATGTTGTAGTTGTTGTTGACCAAACCCTGATTAAGAGCATTCCTGTGACAGAAGGCCTGGGTAATGATGGCCTCTTGATTGTTAACACTAACCAGGGCGCTGATGATATCCGCAAGATGACTAATTTCAGCGGAAAGATAGTTGTTATTGATGCTATCAAGATTGCTCTTGAAGAGTTGGGCAAGCCTGTAACTAATACTACGATGCTTGGAACGATTGAAAAAGTCACTAACATTGTTAATTTTGAGCAGCTGAAAGAAAACCTGTTCAATCATTTTGTTCATGACTTAGGAAAGGATATTGCTGATAAGAATGTTAATTGTTTTGTAAGGGCTTATAACGAGACAAATGCGTGATGAGCAATGGCAGAGCAAGACGAGAAACTCAAAGGGTGGAAAGACATTCCAATAGGCGGGAAGATACTTGAAGCAGGTAACAGCAAGAAGTACAAGACGGGTGACTGGAGAACTTTCAGACCAGTACACAAGCCAGAGCTCTGCACCAATTGCATGATCTGCTGGATGGTATGCCCTGACTCCTGCATCAAGGTTGGAGGGGTTGATGATCCTGCTAAAGGAGCGAAAGGGGTGAGTGACAATCCCAAGCTCGGCAACTTCGGAGGCTTTGACCTTGATTATTGCAAAGGTTGCGGTGTTTGCGCAGAAGAATGCCCGTTCAAAGCAATAGAAATGAAACAAGAGCAATGAACAATTGAGTTCATTGCTGTGCAGCACAAAGCACGACTTTGTGCTGGAGGAGAAAGAATTTAAGGATTAGTAAGGCTCGCCGGGATTGAGGCGCAATTAAATATTAGCAAAACAAGAAAATGGTAACCAAAACAAAAAGAGCTTTTACAGGAGCAGAATGCACTGCAGAAGCCATGAGGCAGGTTAACCCTGATGTTGTAGCTGCTTATCCTATTACTCCTCAGACTGACATCATGCACGCCTTTAGCCAGTTTGTTGCTGACGGAACAGTTGACACTGATTTAGTCACAGTAGAATCTGAGCACAGCGCCATGAGCGCTTGCGTAGGAGCAGGTGCAGCAGGAGCAAGAACCATGACTGCTACAAGTGCTAATGGATTAGCTCTTATGTGGGAGATTGTTTACATTGCTTCAGGATTAAGAATTCCAATGGTTATGAATGTTGTTAACCGAGCATTAAGCGGCCCGATTAATATCCACTGCGACCATTCTGACAGCATGGGCTGCCGTGATTCAGGATGGATTCAACTTTATTCTGAGAACGGAGAAGAGGCTTATGATAATACACTAATGGGTGTTAAGATTAGCGAGAACCCCGAGGTATTATTGCCAGTAATGGTTTGCCAGGATGGCTTTATAACCAGCCACTGCGTCGAGACTGCTGAGGTACTTGATGATGAAACTGTTAAGAACTTTATTGGCACGTATACTCCTCATTATCCTCTACTTGATGTTGACAAACCAGTGACTTACGGACCTTTGGACTTGTTTGATTATTATTTTGAGCACAAGAGGCAGCAATTGCTAGCCATGGAAAAGGTTAAGCCTGTTATTAAGAAT
>DATEYH010000146.1:0-3744 GCA_035256305.1 Candidatus Nanoarchaeia archaeon | reverse complement strand
TAATTACAACCAGCCAGCCCTTGTCGAGGAGTACCTTGATGGCAGGGAGTTCACTGTTGCTGTTATTGGCAATAATCCTCCGAGAGTGCTTCCAATAGTTGAGGTGACTTTTGATTATCTGCCAGACGGGATTCACAAGTTTGACTCTTATGAGGTTAAATGGTACTGGGACAACCCAACCAATCCTGTTGACCCTATTGTTTGCCCTGCAAACATTGATGAGCTGCTCAAATCAAGGATAGAGGCAGTTGCTGTCAACGCCTTCAAGGCGCTTGGCTGCGTTGATTTATGCAGGATGGACATGAGGCTTGATGAAACAGGAGTGCCTAATGTCATTGACGTGAACGCGCTTCCAGGGCTTATCCCTGACCCTGCTGTTAATTCAAGATTCCCAAAAGCCTGTTACACTGCAGGCATGAGCTATGAGAAGATAATCCATACTGTGCTTAGCGAAGCCATGAAAAGGTATGGGCTTTATGTCGAGGCAAGGAAGGTAAAAAATGCGAGTAGGAATACTTTACAACTTAGTAGACAAGATTGAGAGCGGCAAGGAGCTTGACAAGCTTGCTGACAATGAAGTCCTTGATACTTCGCTTGCTGTCAAGGCAGCTCTTGAGAGGAAGGGGCATGAGGTTTTTCTTGAAAGAGTAAGCCCTGCGGAGCTTAAGAATCTTAAGTCAAGGTATGACATAATCTTTAATCTTGCAGAAGGAATAGGCAGCGATGCATTGGAAGAGCCTAAAATAGCAGAGGCTTTTGAAAAAGCAGGATTGAGTTTTACAGGCGCTGGCTCAAAGGCGCTTGCCCTCTGCCTTGACAAGGCAAAGGCCAAGAAGATAATGATGGAAAACGGTATTCCAACCCCTAAATACCAGCTAATCAGAAAGCTGCCTGCAAAGATAAGCAAGGAGTTGAGCTTCCCTCTTATCATCAAGCCTGTGCATGAGGATGGCAGCATAGGGATTACTTCTGATTCTGTTGTGAAGGATGAGGAGAATCTTCACAAGAAAATCCAGGAGATAATTGAGGTTTACAAGCAGCCTGCGCTTGTTGAGGAATACATTGATGGAAGAGAGATTAATGTAGCTCTTTTCAGCAATGGCCATGGAATCCAGGCGCTCCCGCTCTCAGAGGTAGTGTTTGAGTTCCCAGAGGAAGTCCCAAAGATAGTTTCTTTTGATGCCAAATGGGTTGATGATTCCTTGCTGAACAAGAACAGCGTTGGGAAATGCCCTGCAGATGTTCCAGAGCACCTTAAGGAAAAATTGATAGAGCTTGGAAAAAAAGCCTATCAGGCGCTTGGATGCTCTGATTATGGAAGGGTTGATTTCAGGATGAAAGGAGAGGAGATTTATGCGCTTGAAGTGAATCCTAACCCTTGCATTAATCCCCAAGGCGCAGGCTTCATACGCTCTGCAAATGCAGCAGGCTATAGCTATGATGATATAATCAACAAGATTCTTATGATAGCAGTTGAGAGGAACAAAGTGAAACAGGAAATAAAACCGACCCCAATTACCGTCTAATCTTTGCTTGCAGATGATAATTTTTTATTAAAAAAAATTATTTTTCTGAAAAATCGAAACATTTATATATTTTTTAATTAATAAAATAGTTGAAAAAAAATTATAATCACTCGTCGAGAAAAATAATACAGATAAAAACAGCTCACAGTGAAGATGCAAAGGAAGAATGTTGTTATGATTAGACTTTACGAAATTTTAAGAGAATTTAGCCGTCCAGATGAGGCTTTTGTGTACGGTTTTCTCTAATTTTATTCGTGTTTAAGCTATGAAAAAACACATGCAAAAAATAATCCAAGAGGAATGAAATGGAAGTATTGTCAAAGCTGGAGAAGGAAGGGATAAGCATCAGGATTAACCAGACCTTCAGGATAAAGCACCCTTCAAAAGTCTGGTCATCCCTGCCTGAAAGCGTAAAAGAAAATCTTAGGCATAACCTTACCTACTTGAAGCTCTCAGCTTACGGAGCCCTTGCAAAGGAGCAATTCAAGTTCAACATCCACCCTCCCTCCTTGAAAGAGTATTTTGACAAATGCGCTCGCCGTGATTTCCCGCGCTTTGCGCACGAGGACCACATGTCCCCTGCTATGCTGAAAAGGAATTTCAATGATACTGAGTTCATCTTTCAAAAAGGCAACCCTATTGTTTCAGAGGAGAATGTTGTGATGGACGATGGAGCAGTGCTAGGCCTCTCATTCGGAAAAGACAGCCTGCTATCCTATGGCATTATACGAGAATTAGGATTGCCTATAAGATTGGTGTTCTTTGAAGACACCTGGGATGTTGAGCTTGAGCACAAGAAAAAGCTCATAAAGGATTTTGAAAAGGAATTCAATGAAAAGATTAACACGGTTTATGACGACCTTGACAATGTCCACTCAGAGCCCTGCCTTAATGAGTTCCACTCAGAAGGGGTTTATGGAAGCAACGCAATGAACGCCTACATGCTCATGACGCTCCCGTTCACATACTATTTCAAGATCAACCAGATAGTTTTTGGGAATGAGCAGAACTTCAATGATTCTATTATAGACTACAAAGGCACCAAGTGCTTTGTGTCCTATTGCCAGAGCTCAGAATGGATGGTGGAGCAGAACAAGATGCTAGACATCCTGACAGGGGGGAAGGTTAAGCTGGTTAGCTATGTTGAGCCTATATATAATATCGCTGAGATAAAGATACTCTTCAACAGGTACCCTGATATAGCCAAATACCAGATGTCCTGCTCGCACGTGGCTTATGAGGACAAGAATAACAGGTGGTGCCAGAAGTGCCCTATGTGCAGCAAAGCCTTTCTCTACATTGCTGCTAACAACAAAGACCCTGGCATCGTTGGCTTTACAGAAAACCTTTTTGACAACCAGTTCAGGCACTTGTACCCGTTATTCAATCCAAAGCCTGAGAGGATTTATGAGAAGCCAAATGCTGTGCGAGACGAGCAATTACTAGCATTCCTCCTTGCCTACAAGAATAATTTCAAAGGAGCACTTATTGACGAGTTCAGGGAGAAATTCTATGATGAGGCAATAGCAAGGGAAGAAGGATTGACTAAAAGATTCTTCGGAATCCACGAGTCAAAGACCATACCTGACAAATACCGCGAGCAGGTGCTCAAGATTTACCAAGAAGAGCTGGGACGCTGAAATTTTCTTAAAGTTTGCTAATAAGAAGATAGAATTAGAAATATTAATATACCAGTAATGCTAAAGTAAAAAGTATGAATTTGAAAGAAGCATTTAAGCCAACCAAACTTAAGGTTATCATTTCAATAATTATAAGCTTACTATGTTATTTGCTTATTTTATTTTCAGTAAACCTTTTTTGTAAGGCGGTAGACTGCGTTCCTGATGAAGCAGAATCATGTACTCCGAATGGATTGTCATTATTGCCTGATTGTTGCTTTGAGTGTCATCCTATTTATCTACCTATACTACAACTACTTTTAATCTTATTGCCGGGGATTATAACCTACATAATATATTCTCTAATTCAGAAATTCAAAAAATAATTCTTTCTTTTGATTAGTTTAAGGATTTTTTTCTGCAAAAATAAAAAACATATTTAAAGAGAAAGAATAAATTAATTTAAAGATGAAAAAAGTTGACAAAATAATCAAGATAATAAAGAAGATATTGACAGATAGGGTTGAGACTACTGAGCCTGGCATATTCCACAAGTATGTTGGAGCTATTGACAGGGAAAACATCTTGAAGAGCGCAAA
>DATEYH010000145.1:0-12011 GCA_035256305.1 Candidatus Nanoarchaeia archaeon | reverse complement strand
TTATCTTTCGTCTTTATCTTTCGTTGTATCTTTGCTTAATTGTTGAATATAATATAAGCGTTGTAGCCCAACACTAACTCACAATGCTCATTGCCATGAGCTATGCGCTCGGGCTCGCATGAGCAACTCTGTGTCGGGCCTTGAAAAGGGTAGTAAACAGGGCTTTTTAAATGTTTGGGTTTTGGGGTTATCGACGAGAGAGCCATTTATTTAGTAGCATAATTATAACTAATCGGTAGTTAAAAATAAAGGAAATAAAAGAATCTAAATCTCGCAACCTGTCAGCTGCGCCAACTGCTGGAGCGTCTGGATGCCCATGACCTTCTGGCTGTTTATAGTCCAGGTCGGATAAGCCTGTATGCCTGCAGTCTCGCATACTTCCTCCTGAGCCCTGAAATCTCCCTGCACTCCGCACTCAACATAGCTAACCTTGGCTATCTCTGCTCCAAAGTAGTCTTTCTGCTTCTTGGTGCTAGAGTCCCAAAAAGCCCCATAAAGGGTTGCTCCCTTGCTAGTCAGGCAGTCTGCAAAGCCTAGCGTAACGGCTGGCTCTTCCTTAACCACTTCCTCGATTGCAGGCTCAACTTCTTTCTCAAGCTCTTCCTGCTCCTCAGCAAGCTCTTTTGTCTCCTCTACAGGCTCAACAATTATCTCCGGCTCTTTCTCTCCTGTCTTCTCCCCTGTCTTTTCCTCTGCAGGCTCCTCAACAACTAGCTGGACAGCCCCACCTGTTGCCTCAGTTTGATTCTCTTCTGCTGCTTTCTTAGCAGCTTCTTCTGCCAGCTCTTTTTCTCTTTGCTCCAGGTAGTTGATGATCTCTGCTTTTTCTCTTAACTTCACTATAAAATCAGAGTAGAGCATTTTTTGCTGCTGGTTCTCAAGGGTAAGGGTTATCTGCTCCTGCACGTCCTTGAAGTTGATAAGCTGCTCAGCAGTCTTGTTGATTGTCCATACGATGTGATAGCCAAAGGAGGTATTGACAATGCTGACATTTCCTATGGCCTGCCCAAAGGCCACTTTCTCAAACTCCTCGACCATTTGCCCTCTTGGGAAGACATACTCTCCGCACGTATCCAAGCTGCCGCTGTCGTCGCTGTAAAGACTTACCAGGCCGCAGAAGTTGCTCTTGTCTGCCTTCAGCTCTTTCATCACAGTATTGGCTTTTGCCTTTGCTTCCTCTTCTGTCCTGTTGTCCACTCCAATCAGGATATGCCTTACTGTAACCATTTCTGGGACTTTGAATGTGTCTGAGTTCTCATTGTAGTACTGGAGCATCATCTCTGTTGTCACATTCACCTTGTCATAAACTTCTTGTTTCAACAGCTTGTCTATGAGCAGCTGGTTCTTTATCAATCCTCTTAGGTCGGCTTCAGTAAGCTTTTTCTCTGTGAGCAGCTGGCCGAGCTGTTCCTTGGTCACATTGTTATCTTGCATGAACTGGTTAAGGCTCGCGTCCACTTCCTGCTCAGTCACGCTAAAGCCTTGTTTTGTTGCTTCCTCGTTAAGCAGTAGCTCGTCTATTAGCTGCCCAAGGTAGGCTTCTTTTGTGATAAAATACTGGTATTGCAATGGCAGCCTTGCATATTCTGCGTCCAGCTGGCTCATGGTGATTGGCTGGCCATTAACCCTGGCTGCAAGCTCTCCTTGCAGGGTGAATCTTCCGAACCAGTTAGGGAAAAAGGCCCTGATTGCAGAGAATATTGCTGCTATTGCCAGTATTACTATAAGGACGATAAGGAAGGTCTGGACTGCTTTTTCTCTCCTTTCTCTTTTATCTTCCTTTCTTGTGCCATTAACCCTGTAAATCTTTAAGTTACTATTATTAGTCTTGCCGTTTAAATGCTTTCTTTTCATATCCTTGTTTTTATCAGCCAACTAAACCACCCCTCCAGGTTTAAAGTTATATCAAACTCATAATAATTAACCTTTCTGGAATAGTAAAAACTTTGCTCTTTAAAAGTTTTTTGCTTGAAGAGCAAGGATTAAATTTATATACCCATATATAGCAAGATTATTTATCATGTATGATATCATAATTGGCAGGGGCGAGCAGGACAGGGAGAAGTTCGGAGCACAGGGCACAGTCTTCCTTGGAAAGCATTATGTGAAGATGGGGCGCACCACCAGCCTGTCCAACAAGATACTCCTGGACGTGATAAGCAGCCACGTGATTTTTGTTTGCGGCAAGCGAGGAGGTGGCAAGAGCTACACCATGGGAGTGATTGCAGAGGGAATCTCCGACCTCCCGCTCGAGGTGAGGAACAACATTTCTGTGATTATGCTCGACACCATGGGAGTTTACTGGACCATGAAGTATCCTAACAAGCAGGACCAGCTTCTTCTTGAGGAGTGGGGGCTTGAGCCCAAAGGTCTGAACATAAACATCTACACCCCGATAGGCTATTTCAATGATTACAAGGGAAAGGGCATACCCACAGATGCCTCTTTCAGCATCAAGCCGAGCGAGCTTGATGGAAGCGATTGGTGCCTTACCTTTGACATCAACCCTAACGAGCCCATCGGAGTGCTCATAGAAAAAATAATCCACGAGCTAAAGGAGGAAAAGAAGGAATACGACATTGACAATATCATGAAAGCAGTGAATGCCGCTGCTGCTGATGAGAACGTGAAGAACGCCATTCTCAACCTCTTCCTTAATGCAAAGAACTGGGGCTTGTTTGACATCAAGGGCACCCAGCTTAGCGAGCTTGCAAGGCCAGGCCAAGTCACTGTGCTTGATGTGAGCTGCTATGCCACCCAGCCAGGAAGCTGGAGGATAAAGGCATTGGTCATAGGCTTGATTGCAGAGAAGCTGTTCATCCAGAGGATGATTGCCAGGAAGAACGAGGAGTTCCAGCAGGTTCACAAGAGCATTTATTATTTCAGCGAGGAAGAGATAGAGAAGCTTGACTTCCCGATGGTCTGGCTGATTATTGACGAGGCTCACGAGTTCCTTCCCAAGGACGGAAAAACCATTGCCTCAGATCCTCTCATAACTATCCTTAGAGAGGGGAGGCAACCAGGCATCAGCCTCATACTGGCAAGCCAGCAGCCAGGCAAGATTCACACAGACGTGATGACCCAGGCAGACACCATAATCGCCCACAGGATTACTGCAAAGATTGACATTGACGCCCTTGGAGCCTTGATGCAGAGCTATTTGCGGGGAAGCCTGGACAAGTACCTTGACGACCTGCCAAGAGTCAAGGGCTCGGCCTTAATCCTTGATGACAGCAATGAGAAGATGTTCCCCATGAAAGTAAGGCCAAGGTTCACCTGGCACGGAGGAAGCGCTCCCATAGCAATACAAGAGCAGGAAAAGATTTTCGATGACTGATTAGTAAAACCCTAGCTACTAGCTTCCAGAATCGTAATCTTTATATAACACTTGCAATAATCTTATTACAATGTTCAATGATTACAACAAATTAAAAGTGCTCAGGGTGTTCTTTGACAATCCCTTGCCCGAGGGTGGAGGCTTCCAGCTCAGGGAGCTTAGCAGGAAAATAAAGCTCGCCCCGAAATCAGTCAAGATTTATCTTAAAGAGCTTGAAAAAGAAGGGCTCATAACTGTCAAGAAGCACAGGGCTCATGGCTATCCGCTTTATTATGCCAATCGCGACTCTGAAGATTTCCTCTTCTGCAAGAAAATAAATACTCTCCTGCTCATAAAAGAATCCGGCTTAATTGAGTATTTAAATGATGCTTGCATACCTGATGTAATAATATTATTCGGCTCAGCAGCAAAGGGCGAAGACACAACTGCTAGCGACCTGGACCTCTTCATACAGTGCAAAGAGAAAAAATTGGAGCTGGAAAAATACGAGAAATTCATCAACAGGAATATAAATATTTTTTTTGATGAGGATGTTAATAAATTAAGCAAGGAATTGAGAAGCAACATAATCAACGGCGTGATACTCAGCGGCTACATTGACTTGGGGGGATGATTACTCATTTTCTTCGAGATTATTTTTTTAAGCTTATCTATGATTGCTCTTAGCCGAACTTTTCTTCGAGCAACAAAATCAGACTGGACAAAAAAGCCATCATAAGTAATTCTGTTCCTGATTATCCTTAATCGGTCTATCAAACTAATTTCTGAAGCTGAAAAACAAGTGTAATAACTTTTCAAATAGTCTATTGCTACTTTATGGGCGCCCTCGCCAAAAGTCTTGTAGCCATCCAGCAGCATGATTATGGAAATAAGCTCCCGTATTACATCATACAATTCCTTAGCTACCTGCGAAGGAAACCTAGTTTCATCAATGGTTCTCAGCATCGCCAGGGTTTGCTCTACCATGCCCAGAATAGATTCTGCCTTTTTCCTGTCCGGCGTAACTCGTATAATGGTGCTGCCCATAAAAACAGCTTTATAAGTGCCCCTTAATAAAATGCTGGGCTAATTTTTCGGAAAGCTTCCGCCCAGTCACTATTTTTTCCGCTTTTTCTTCAATTAACTTTATATATCACCAGAAAATACCTTATTCCATGGCTTTCAGCAAGTCTTTTGCAAAAACAACTGACAAGAGCGTGTACCCAAAATGGGTCGAGGTCTTTCTCTCTGAAAAAGAAGAGCAAGAAGAGGAGAAGAAGTGCAGAGAGGAGAACATACGCCTGATGAATGAATGCCTTGAGGATGCAAAAAAGATTTTCTCTGAGTCGAAGCTAAAAGACTATCAGACGAATGTAATTAGCATAGCCATTTCCTTATTCGAGAAAAGAGCCAGCCATGTTGTTTACTGGAAGGAAAGCAAGGCCAAGGAAAAATTTGACTCTCAACAACACAAATAGATAGCAGATAACGGCCACAAAGTGTATTGGAACAGGCAAATCGCTGTAAGCGATTTGACGTGCCAGAAAAACGAAGTTTTTCTGAGCAAGAAAGCAAGGCGAAAGAGAAGTTTGACCAGGAACGCTCAAAAAAGTAATGTATTACAAGAAATTATTTCTTCTCAGACCCCTTCTTCTCAGAAAAACGATTTTTTCCAAAACTTTCTGTTTTGGACTCAGAAACCAAAAAGGCTTTATCTTTTTGGTCCAGAAAACTCTTGTTTTCTGAAATCTTAGATTTCTGAATTTCTGAGCCAGCAAGCTCTTGCTTGCTGTTCTCATAAACCTTCTGGTACAGTATAATGTTGCCTGCCTTCTTGACAACGTACTTAAGCTCCTCAGACCTCCTCTTCATCCTCTCATCGCCGCAGTTCTTGTTCTTTTCAATGAAATCATAAAGGTGCCAGGCAACATCTGTCTGGGTGACTATGCCTATGAGCTTGTTGTCAGCGATAACAGGAAGCCTCCTGAAATTATGCTCAAGCATCAGCTGGTTAACCTCAAACATGTTAAAGTCAGGGCTGATGCAGATAACAGGCACTGTCATGAGCTCGCGCATGTAAGAGCTCCTGAGCCTGTTAGGGTTAAGGAAGAACTCGCTCACAATATCAAATTCAGTGAACATACCAATAATCTCTCCTTTTTCCATCACCAGCACAGAGCCTATGTCTTTGGAAGCCATGAGCTTCTTAGCCTGGATAAAAGAATCCTCAGCTCCAACTATTAAAACCCTCCTGCTCATCACATCAGCAATAATAGGAGCCCTTGGACAGGAAGACTTGACATTGGCAACTGCCTTGCACAAGTCTGTCTGGGTGATTATGCCCCTTAATTCATCGCCCTCCATCACAACAAGCTTCCTGAACTTATGAGCCTTCATAAGCTTCTGAGCCTCAAAAAGTGAGAGGTGAGGGTCCACTGCGAAAAGCTCCTTTGTCATGAGATCATTAACCAGCAACTCTGTTGAATGGTCCTTAGCCATGCCCAGCTTCTTAATAAAATCCCTTTCAGTAATGATCCCGACCGGCTTTTGCTTCTCGAACACAACAAGGCAGGAGATGTGCGCTCCTATCATGGTGTGGGCAGCATCCACTAGGCTGTCATACCTACCGACAGTCATAACATCCTTTACCATTACGTCCCTGACGTGGAGCGCGTTCAGCTCAAAATAGCAGTTAGTAAAAGGTTTTGCCTTCTTAAGCCACTCAAAGATGCTAACCACCTCTTTTCTTACTAAACCTTACTCAGCGCCTCAATTATTTAAATGTTGCGGATAAGAAATAAAAATAAAGCATAATGCAAAAAAAGAATAAAAAAACTAAAAAATAAAAGAAAAACTATTGGCTGAGCTGGTGCTCTATATCCTCAGAGTCGACCTCGTTCATGACTATGTCCCTGAACTCATAGTTCTTGCCTTTGAAGGAGATTTGCAATGGCATGCCGAAGAACGAGTCCACATACATGATTCCTGGCTCGCCATTAATCTCAAAGCTGACCTCAATCGCGTTCCTGCTTGCAAAAGTCTTGGATCGGCCTGTGAGGTCTGCCTTGGTCAGGCTGTCAAGCCAGACAAATGGCGTCTCCTTGTAATAATCTTCAAAATTAACATTAACAGTGAACTCCCTGTCCTTGTCAGGGCATAGCTGGATATTCCTGTCCTCACAATAGGCAACCGCTGTTTTCTGCACCAGGTCTAGGTATACTGTGTCGTATGATTCTTTATCTGTAAACTTCACCTTGGTCTTGAGCACAATCTTCATCTTGTCCCTCGTAACGTAATATATATTCTCAGGCAGCACCATTGGAGACTCAACATAGCCGTATTGGACCGAGGATACTTTTGAGCTCTTGGAGAGCAATGCCTGGGCTGCTTCTGAGAATACCTTTATTACAGGCTTGGGCTCCTCTGGCAGAACAGGCTCTGGCTCTTCTTCTTCCTGGGTTTCTTTTGTTGTTGCCGGCGTGCACAAGCTAGGGTCATTAACCTTTTTGCCGTCAGCGCAGATATAGGTCGTGGCTACAGGCACGCAGCTGGCAATGAACAGCGCAGCAACTAAAACTATAATTCCTAAGTAGATTTCTTTTCTCATAAAAAAAACACCTCCTGTTTTACTTTTAACCTTTATTCCATTATGAAAAAAATCCAGGTATAAAAATTTTTCCTTAAAAGAGCTCTTTTAGCTAGTGCCTGGCTATGCTAGTACCTGATTATCCTGGTCCTGCTGCGCAGGTGAAGGAAAACAACCGCACCCATGAGGAGCAGTCCTATAATGCTGATTAAAACTATCCTAAGAACAGAAATCCTTGCCCTGCCGCCTTCTTCCTTGCTTTCACTGGTTATTGCTCCTGGCTGCTGCTCAGTCGGAGGCTTCTCTTGGCCGCCAACTTCTCTTTGGCTTTCAAGTAGCTCGAGCCCTACAGTTACGTTTTCCTCTTCTTTATCGCTCCTTACATAAATATAGCCTGTGTATTTTCCAGGGCTGAGACCTGAAGTGTTAATATATACAGGGACTCTCATATAATCCTTGTGCCAAATAGTGACGGTGCTTGTTGGGATTATGATGAACCCACCAGTCGAGCTAATGTTGAAAGTCTCATCCTCTCCCTTAAGGTTATAGATGATTATGGGAGAAGCAATCAGGTCTTGCACTGATGTTATTATGCTAATATAATTAGGCTCAACCAAGAATTTCTGGCCCGGGGTATAGTTGAGTAATGGAACTGCTGCGCCGCCACCGCCTCCACCTCCGCCACCGCCTCCTACTGTAATTATCCTTTCCACAATGGTTGCATTAGGCGCTGCTTGTATCCTGAAGCTCTTGTTTGAAAGGTTGAAGCCATAGAAGTAGGCCCAACCATTGGCCACTTGGAGATGATACTCTCCTGTTTTGTTAACAAGAGTGTTATTTTCTATTTGGTAAAGAATATAATCTTGATAATTCATGCTAACGCTAATGTTTACGCTTACGTTGCTCAAGGGGCAGCATGACTCTATCACTATGTTCTTCTCGTAATAAGAGTCTCCGGTGTAGATGACCTCGCTGATTATCGAGGGCGGTGGGGCTTCAAAGTATAAGTCAGTGTCCTTGACTGATTTGTCAGCCTCCCAGGAGAGGTAGGTGGTGTTGGCAGTGACGCTCTTGATGCTTCCAGACTCATTCACATACCAGCCAAAGCCGCACTCAAATCCTGTTGGTATTTCCAGGCTTAGGTTCATGGTTATGTTGTCATAGTAAGTCACAGGCATGGTTATGGTTATGTTGGTTCCATTTACAAGAACAAGGTCTAGCTGCGTCCTGTTATTGATTTCAAAAACAGCATGAATTACTGATACTGAAACATCAAAGGTGGCAATGCTGGCAAGCCCTGTGATTATGTTGTCTACAATTCTTGGAAATAAGAAAGCAAGAGTTATTATGATGATGATTATTACAGAAGAAGCTATCACCCAGGTGTCAGTTTTGTTCAAGCTCATTTTTTATCAGTTCCAGCATCTCCTGCTTTGTGCCTGCTCTGAAGAGCTTGCTAGCAAGTTCTTGCTTTTCAAGAATATGAGCTACCCAGTTGGCAAAGTCATTCTTATAAGGATTAACATGATGGCTGAACTCGTCTTGGCTCATGGTTTTTAGTGCAGAGTAGAGCTCGTTAAGGTTTTTTAGGCTCTGCCCGTTTCGCAGGTGGAAGTGGTGGTGAGGAATGATTACTTTTTCTTGCTTCGCAGGGAGTGCTTCTTGTGCTGGCTCTTCAGGCTGCTGAGGCTCAGGGATAATGGCCCTGGGCTTGGGCGGAATTATTGGTTCTTCAGGCATTAGGGCGCGCTCTGGCTTTATTTCATGCCTTGGTGCTCTGAGCACTGGCTCTTTCTTCATAATCCTGCCTGACATCTGGTGGCTCTTGTTCCAGAGCAGAACCACAAGGACAATGATTATTATTAGTGCCAGGGGTATAAGCACCCATTTCAGGATGCTTGGCTTTTTTTCAGGCACTGGCGCTGGCTGTTGCTCTTCTCCTGGCTCTTTTGGCTTCTCAACCACCAAGACTCTGAAGCCCCTGTCATATCTTACTGCAAGAGGAACCTGGCCTTCTCCCTTTCCAACAGGCGATACTAGGTAATTGATATTATATACATCTCCAACCTGGGCTTTTTCTGGCACTGTAATGTTGAAGAGCACGTACGTATCATAATTCTTTGCTGGCACTTTTAGCTCTGACCCTCCTACGAGCGTGGCTATTGCGCTGTCAATAGCTATGCTTACCTTTACCTCTTCCTCGTCCTTGTTCTGCACTGTGAGCCTGAACATGTAAGTCTGGCCTGGGTAAAGCTTAAGCGTGTCGTTCTCCATGTACTGGTAGCTTATCCCAATGGCTTGGGCATTAATAGAGATTAAGATTAAGACTAATACATATACTAATAATCGCACCCTCATCCTCATAAGTGTTCTCTTAACCTAGTGATTAATAAACTTTTCGAAATTTAGAATTCAGAAGGAAGAAAAGAAAGAAAAAATTTAAAAAATTTTCAGCTTTATATTGTTGGGTCTATCATCCACGGGGTTCCGCCAGTGTTATAGTCTGTTGCTGCTATTCCGGTTGGGATGTCCAAGTAGAAGTACAGGTCTTCTGATGCTGAGCCTGCTGCTTCTGCTTTTGCAATGGATGCACTAGTTATTGTTACTGGTGAGCTGTGTGCTAATGCCTGGCCTTGCCCGCTACCATCAGTTACGTTTACTGTGAATGCTGTTGCTCCTATGGTGTCTGCGCCTCCTGTCAGGTTATATGCTGTGAGGTCAATTCCTGAGTAAACTCGGTTTCCTGTGTTGTTGACTACCAAGGGGTTCTCTGTTGCACCAATATTTGTGTCTCCGGCATTTCCTGAGAAGCTCAAGGCTGTCTCGATTATATCAACATCGTCTGTGTTGCCCATGGTGAAGTCTGCTGTGGTGCAGTCTGAATCAGAGTCCGTCCCATCTGTTACATAGGCACAAATATTCCATGCTCCTGGCTCATCATAGTACAGGATGTCGAGTTGGCAGGTGATGTTCTGGGTGTTGCTTACATTGCTTGTTGACCAGCAGTCTGTGCTGGTCCTGGTGGCTTCTCCTGCTCTTGTTATGTTCACAAATGAGGAGACAGTCACAAGGTCCAATACCCCGTTCTCGTCTGTGACAGTGAAGTTGATATAGATTGTTTTGGTGGTTGCTCCATTAGGTGAGTCGCTTCCGTTAACCACAAAGTCTATGGTTGGGGCGTTATTGCCTACTGTGACATTGGCTGAGAAGTTGTCTGTTGCTGCTCCTGATGTCAGTATTATCAGTGGAGCTGTTATTAGCGTTATCGTCGCTAAAAAGATTAATGCGCTTAATGTTTCTTTTTTCATTTCTTCACACCTCGGAACTCATTTTGTATAACAAACCTATACTAATAGTGATTTTATGATATAAGTAGTATTTAAATCTTTCGATTTGGGGCATTTTTAGCTATTTTTAAGCTTTTTCAAAGCCCTCTGGTAAACAGTCCACACAGTCCTGTCGTCACGTCGAATAATAAGGGCAATTTCATGATAGGCCAAACCATAAGTTTTCTTCAGGTAAGCGACAATGCCTTCTAACACGCTCAGCCTTCTATCTGCAATGACTGAGACAGGCAAGGAATAGCTAGAAACAGCGGCTTTCAGGGTGAATTTCATCTTTTTCTTAGCAAACCTGTAGCTAACACCTATTGCTCTCTGATCCCTCATAAGAAGCCTGGAGACTTCTACCAGGCGCAATTCCTTGTTCTCATGCAAGTACTTGATAATTGCTTCCAAAGCACTAAGGTATAAGTTATCAAATACAGAGACCGGGATTGTTAGCTCTGGCTTTTCTTCTATTCTCTCAACCGGCTTGAACTTGTAAATCTCATCAAGGTAGGTTTTGAAATCATCATAAGGAATATTCTTCTCCCTAAAGTATAGTATTAGCTCTTTCAGGAAGCGTTCCCTGTCCTTGATAGCCTTATCATTATGTATCAGCTGTTATCACCCATTCAGTTGAAGATGAATAGTATAGCGGCAGGATGTTGGGAATGGTGATGTAGAAGTACAATGACTCATTGGCATCAATCCCATCTGCATCCAGGCTCACATTAGCGCCAGGAATATTAACAGACACGCTGTCCTGGAGAGCAGTGCCTCCTGCGCCATTAGAAACATTAACCGTGATGTTAGAAACGCCTAGTGTATAAGAGCCATTAACAAGGTTGTAAGCAGTGATGTTGATGATGGTCAGATTGACATTCCCCATGTTGTCAATCTGAAGAGGATTAGAAGAAGCAGCCTGGTCATTGTCTCCTGGATAAAAGTCTCCGAAGCCGAAAACCACGGGGTCGACTTGTATATATAGTAACTCCTGGTATGAGAAAGTGGTTGTGGCATTATAAGCAGAAGCCTGAGCATTATCAATAATAGTAACATTAATAGTCCAACTGCCTGGCTCGTCATAGTACTGCATAGGAACACTGCAATTATACTCTACAGTGTCAGAGTCAATTGTGTTGTTAGAGCAGTTGCCTGACCTGGTGATCCCGCTTTTGTTAAAGATGGCTTTTGCGCTTGAATGGTTAAGGTCAGAAATGCCATTAGTATCAGTTACTGTGAAATTAACAGTTACAATCTTCTCAGCCTCAGGATTAGGAGCCTGGCTAGGAACAGCGTCTACACTATCAATGGTTGGTTCATGATTGACTGAGCTTACAGTCAGGATGTCTGTTTTCTCAGCACTCATACTATCGTATGTTGTGTTGGCTTTTATTGTGTATTCTCCTGGTTGTGTCGGCGTGTAGGTGTAGTTATAGTTTCCGTCGTTGTCTGTTCTTGGTAGGCTGTGGTTCTGGATGTAGTTGGGTGCTGTGGCGTTGTAGTGTGCTTGTATTTCCTCCAATGTGAGAGTTCGATTATAGATGCGCACTTCGTCGATGCTTCCGTTGAAGTACCATGTTCCTGAGTCTGCGAGGTTGTATGCTGCTCCTATGTATACATTGTCGGAAGTGTCTTTAGCGGGTCCTTGCATGGGAGTGGTTGTTATTTGCGTACCATTCCTGTAAAGTGTTCCTGTTCCTGTTGCTCCGTTGTAGGTGATGAAGATATGTGTCCATGAGTTTGCTGGTATGTTGGTTGTTTCTAATATTACTCCGCCGTTTGA
>DATEYH010000144.1:0-2537 GCA_035256305.1 Candidatus Nanoarchaeia archaeon | reverse complement strand
ACCTTGTGGCCGTCAAAGCCATAGAATGGTATCAGGTTAAAGAAAGCAAGCCAGGAGTTTATCATGAAGCCGTAATAAGCTATGCTCGGGAAGATGAAGACGAACGGCAGGAACACCAATGCCAGTGCAAGGTTGGCTGCTGGGCCTGCAGCTGCGATTATCCCTCCTTCTCTCCTGTTAACAAAGCCGGATATTATAACTGCGCCTGGAGCTGCCAGCACAAAGCCGAACATGCTTGTGAAGATGGCTATTATCAGCATTAGGTTGTTGGCTTTGAACTCTGCGTGCTTTCCGAACTTTCTTGCAAAGTATCTGTGGCTGAGCTCGTGGCAAACAAAGCCAAGCCCTACTGTGGCTCCTGCTATTAACAGGCTAGTGCCAAGCCCCAGCTCTTTATTGCCCATGTTTATGAGTATGCCGAAGGCCAGGCTTATGGCTAGCCAGGCTTTTATTAGCTCCTTGAGCTCGCTGCTGATTTTCATGAATAATGGTGTAGCAAGAGGGTTTATAAATGTAATGCAAAGCAATCTCTAGACTACTCGCGAGTGGTTATAAAATGAAAAGTTTTATATATTCCCCGTCCCTTTCTAATAACCAGTCAAGGGGGATTAAAATGTTCAGGAACAAGGCAATATTCTTGCTCGTGGTAAGCGCATTACTCATACCGCTAATATTCTTTGCTCCAGACCTGATAACAACAGCCTTCCTGGTAGTTTTGTTCATCCTGGCCCAGATTTTCATGCTCTACTTTTTCTACAATGCAGAAGAGCTGGCTGTTGAGCACTGGTATGTGTTCTGGTCAGTAATCCTAGGCCTGGGCTTTATGCTTGCGCTTGTAGTGCTAGGAAAAACCATGCTCACAGAACTGCTAGGACTAATCCTTTTCCTAATATATTTCATAGGCTTAATCATTCTCCTGTTCAGGAGAAGACTAATCCTGGCTGCCAAGGAGCTTAGAAAGCCAAGAAAGAAGAGTCCAGATAAGGAAGAAGCTGAAGAAAAAATACCAGCAGAGGATGTGGACAGCTTCAGGAGGAAAGACCAGCTGCAGGAGCTGGTGAATTTTTTTGAGGCAGAAGAAAAGCCAGGAGCAAGGATTGTTGAGCTTGAAGAGCCAAGGATAGAAAAGATAATTATTGAAAAAAGCGATGAGGAGATGGAATATGAAGCAAGGAGAAAAGAAGAGCAGGAATTATCAAAAGATGAATGGGTTGAGCTCCCAAGGTCAATAGTGTTCGAGTACCCTGCAGATGAAGAAAGAAAAGCAGAGGTGTTATACGAGGAAAAGCAAGCAAGCGAAAGCTTGCTGCCCCAGAAAAGCGAGGCTTTTCTGAAGCCCGAGATAAAAGAGCTCAAGGAAGCTCCCAAGGTTGATTTTGAAAAGGTAAAGCAAGACCTGGACAAGATAGACCGAGGAGTCAAGACAATCAGCGATAGGATAAAGGAGATAAGCGAGAAGGCAATAGCAGAGGAAGAGGAAAGGAAGAGGATAGTTTCTGCGATAAAGAAGCTTCCAAAGCCCAAAAAGAAGGAGCTCAAGGTGTTTGCCTCAAAAACAGGCGCTAAGTTTCATTACAAGCGAGGCTGCCTTAGTTTGAGAAGAGTTAGCAAGAAGAACCTTATAGTTTATTCTAATTCTGAAGAAGCGCGAAAGAAAAAGCTAAAAGCCTGCAGGATGTGCGGGTGAAGAAGCAATGATGAGCGATTATAAGAACAATGACAATAAGGAAAAAATCCATGAAAAATCTGAATTAGAAGCATTAATAGAGAAGAGCTCCTATACTGATGAAGGATTAAGCCAGGCAGAATATCTGAGAGCCTTAGAGTTAATTGCCAAACCTGTTTTTGCAGAAGATAACTGCCGACTTTGCAAGCTTTACCGGTCAAAAGAACCAGCGCTTGCGATTTATGACACTGGCTTATGCCAAAAGCATGCAATAGATGCTTTAAACTCAAAGGAGTAACATGATTAAAATGCAAAGCATAGATAAACTGGTGGAAGACAATGATTTAAGATTCTTAAGAGAAGCCTACAAGTATGCCTATAAGTATTCAAAAGACCCAAGCACAGCAACAGGAGTGGTGATTGTAAAGGATGACCAAATCCTTGTCTGGGGTGCGAATTATGCTCCTGAAGGCTTTGTGCTAACTCCAGAAACACTTAATTCAAAAATTAAATACGAGGTTATTGAGCACGCAGAAAGAGTGGCTATTGCAAAAGCAGCAAAGGACGGCATAGAGCTAAGGAACAGCACTATTTACAGTCCTTGGTTTCCATGCGCTCCGTGCGCAAGAGCCATAGTGAATGCTGGCATAATTGAGCTGGTGACTCATAAGGAATTGCAGGAGCTAAGCGCTAAGCTTGATTTGAAGTGGGGCGACTCTCAAAAAATAGCAGTTGAAATCCTAAAAGCAGGAGCAGTCTTTCACAAGGATGTCAGCAAGAAAATCGGAGATGACATTTTTATTCGCTTTAAATGTAATATTTATCAATTATGAAGCATTAAAGGAATGATTTTTATGGCAGTAATACCAGG
>DATEYH010000143.1:0-4161 GCA_035256305.1 Candidatus Nanoarchaeia archaeon | reverse complement strand
AGCAGCACTCCGACTGCAAGAACAATAATTGCAACAGGCAGGATGCTCTTAAGCTTATCCTTGAAGCTTTCTGTGCTCGTCTTCTTGGGTGCAATAATGATTAGCTTGTTGGCCAGGGAGTAATGCAATACTTCCTTGCCTTTTTCTGAGTAATGGAATTCCTCTGCCTTCACAAGGTTAGCTTTTGAAAGCGCTTGCAAATTATAATGCACGGTTGATAAAGGTACGTCAAGCTTTTTGGATATGTCGCTCTCAGTAGCTGACTCGTGCTTGCTTAAGAAGTCAAGAATCTTCCTAGCCGTGTCATTACTAATAACCTGAGCCAAAGCCTTGGATTCATTCTCTTCCAAGCTCACAAGTAAAAAAGGGTCTTTAGGCATGAAAATAGAGAAGATTAGCCGGTATTTAAAGGTTTAGATAGGTGCGAATCAGATTAAAGTCTTATTTGTGTTTCCATTCATAAAGAAGGATGCTGGAGGGTAATTTGTTATTCTTGTAAATCTCTTTGAATAACCATTCCTTGGGAAAGCTCCACTCGGGCCCGGGTCTTATCACAGACTTATCATCATACCATCCTGGGCCTGGCTTTATTATTGGCAGGTTATACTTCTTTAGGTTAGGCACAATGATGGGCATGTTGTCGCCAGGCGCTTGGACAATTGCATAATCCTTGCCTGTCTTTCTCATGCGTTCTTGCAGGAGTGAAAAGTAATGGGACTCATAGTTTTTAATTATGCGGTGAGTGGAAGGCTTCAGGCTAAACCTGAACTTGGGCTCTTGCTTTTTCTGGGCTAATGCAAAGGGGCTTGCAGCTGCCATGCTCGCTGAAAGAACTATTGCTGTAAGGGTTTTCTTGGCATTCATAAATGAGAGGTAGGCTATTGAATTATAAAAACTTTTCTAGCTATCTGCGAAGAGTTACAAGGCTTTCTGGCTTTCAATTGTGAAAAAATATATAAGGCAGAGCCCCCCACTTGCATACATGGACAATAGAATACTAATCGGGATTGCTTTGATTTCTGCCCTTTTCATTATTACGGGCTGCAGCACAAAGACAGTCAAGGAAATAAAGAGCGAGGAATACATAGGCAAAGACATTGCTATCGCAGGCACTGTGGGTGCAACTGTCAAAATCGGTAGCTTGTCAGGCTTTACGCTCACTGATAAGAATGGAGATACAATAGGCGTTAAGAGCGACTCGCTCCCAAAGGAAGGCTCAAAAATAACTGTGCGCGGAGTCCTTGTCAAAGACACAATCTTCGGCTATTACATCCAAAGCAAGGAATAAGCTCTTACAACCTTAATCTTGCCTTATTTTCGTGCATAGCTTCAACCCAGCTTAAACACTAAAACATATTTAAATACAAGCTATATTCTACCATGTGTAAAACAACTTATTTCGAGGTGAACTAATGAAAAATCAGGTTTTCATTATTGGACTGGCGTTAGGATTAATGCTAATTGCTGGATGCGCAACTCAGCCCGGCCCTATACTGGGAGGGGACAAGGACGAGCATGGCTGCATCCCATCTGCAGGCTACAGCTGGTGCGAAGCTAAGCAGAAATGCCTCAGAACATGGGAAGAGAATTGCAGTTCAGATATTGCAACTAAAGCTAAGGAGTATTGTAACCAAGCAAATGTTGGTTCTGTGAATGTTTGCGAGAATTATATAGAAGTGAATAGTGAACTTCTTGGAGGCGGTGCAAAATACTATGACCTTAATGGCAATGCATTCAATTGCCCGGTAGTTGGTTCTGATTCTATGACTAAGCAGTGCAAGGAAATATTTGAAGGCAAATTGGCTGAGACTTTTAAATGTGAGAGGGTTTGCCCTCCTGAAGGCTGTGGCGAATGCCCTCAGCTAGTTGCTCCGGCTCCTGGCTGGTGCGAGGACGGCACAATTGTAGCCGGCGAGAAGAATGAGTGCGGCTGCCAAGGCCCGCCAAAATGCTTAATGGCTTGCACAGAGGAAGCAAAAATCTGCCCTGATGGAGTAACTGCTGTAGGCAGGAATTCTGAGAATAATTGCGAGTTCGACCCTTGCCCTGGAGAAACAGGAGGCATAGGATTGCCTAATCCTGCCAGTGTTTTTTGCGAAGAGCAAGGCGGCACTTCAAAGATAATAACTGCACAGGACGGCAGCCAGAGCGGAGTGTGTGTATTAAGCTATGGCATCGAGTGTGATGAATGGGCTTATTTCAGAGGAGAATGCCCTGAGAAGCATGTCTGCACTGCTGCAGAAAAAGCAGCAGAAGCTTGCACCATGGAGTACATGCCTGTGTGCGGTGATGATGGAATGAATTATGGCAACAAATGTTCAGCCTGCGCAAGCAAAAAAATAGATTCTTACAAACCAGGAGAATGCCTGACAAAGTAAGAAATTATTTTTTTATCTTATTTTATCCCTGGCCGTTTTTCCTTTTCAGCTATCTTGAGGGCTTTGATTTAGCAATGCTGATTTATTCGCAATCTTTTATTAACTGCTTTTTCTAATATTCTCTGCCTTTTCTCATGTACCCCGAAGCCTATTTCTCTATAGAATTTAGCCAATTGTTTTGCTCCGATGTATACACTCCACATATCGTGTCTTTCAGACCTGAGAGAAGGCTTACAATCATAACCTAAGAAGGTGAGTAATTCATGAATATACTTTATTTCCTTTTCATTTCGCATCTCAATGCGAACATATCGGCTTCTCTTGAAATAAGCCGTTCCTTCACCTATCATCATGCCGCGAACATAAGCCGCGGCCAGCTTCTTATCCTGCAGGCAAAGTTCTTTAATTCTGGATTCTATAGATAAAATCAGGTCAATAATTATTGCTTGGTCAAAGTTAATTCTGTACTTAACTATTTTGTTGTAAGAGCCGCCTCTCAAGTTTATACTGTCTGTTTTGAGACGTTCTTTTATCTCATCAAAATTTATGTGCTTATCTCTCGGATTTATTACACTAACATAGAAATAATTATTTGGAAAATAAGTTTTTATCCAACGAATCATATGGTTAATGACATTAATCTCTGAATTAGTGAACCGAAATTTCCTTGGCTTTTTTCTTCCGCTAAAACCCGTGTCGCCTTCAGCCAAATACAAAGCATATCCTTCTACAAAGAATTCATCAATTTTTAGTTCTGATGGGATCAACACGGCATTTTTGTTATGAGAGCCCCGTCGGTAAAATCCTTTGATTTGTTCAAAAACATCTTCTTCGATAATGTTCAAATCCGTGCAAATATTAATTAATCGCACTAACTCATGACCGTTTTTCTTTTTAAAAGCCCATTCAAATGTTGGTTGTTCTATCCCTAGAAATGCTTGATTATATTGCTTTAAAGAGCCATATCCTGTTATTAATTTTTCTTTTATAAAATCTGTAAATTCATCATCAACTTTAACAAATACTTTTTCTAACTGGGAAAGCACTGGCATCGTGTAAATATAATTGTTTTTCTTTGTTAGCATTTCAATATCACCTCGTCCGGAATTGGTGATGTTGAAATGGTGAAAGAAAAAGAGTATATAAACTTCATGTCAAGATGTCCAGTGTGTTACAAATTTTATTCGGGATGAATCCCTAACTTTTTTTCTACTTCAGCAACTGCTAGTGTTGTCTTAATAACTGTGTCCGGGTTTAAACTCATGCTATGGATCCCTGCTTCGACAACAAAGTCTGCCATTTCGACGAAATCACTAACAGATTGACCGCAGATTCCGATATATTTTCCTTTCTTGTTAGCTACATCTATGACTTGCTTTATCAACCTCTTGACAGCTTCATTCCTTTCATCATAAATATCCTTGACAAGCTCTGAGTCCCTGTCCAAGCCCAGGGTTAGCTGGGTCAGGTCATTGCTGCCAATGCTAAAGCCATCGAATATGTTAAGGAATTCTTCTGCAAGTATGACGTTGCTGGGTATTTCGCACATTGCATAAATCTCAAGCCCGCGCTCTCCGTGGGAAAGCCCTGCTTCGCGCATAACATGCACTACTTTCTTTGCTTCCTCAACCGTCCTGCAAAATGGTATCATGACTTTTATGTTAGTCAGCCCGAACTCATTCCTTGCTTTGAGTATGGCTGCGCATTCAAGGGCAAAGGCTTCCTTGTAATCATCGCTATAATACCTTGAGGCTCCTCTCCAGCCAATCATGGGATTGTCTTC
>DATEYH010000142.1:0-2152 GCA_035256305.1 Candidatus Nanoarchaeia archaeon | reverse complement strand
CTTCGTCTCCTGTTTTGAAAGGGCTAAGGTAAGACAGCGGGATATTGTAGGATAAGTTTCCCTGGGAGACAAAGCCCAGCTTGTATCTCTCGCTGGTCTTGTCAAACTTGATGTCGAAAGTAGGGACTTCTGTCAAGCCTTCATAATCAATATCCAACCGGTTGGTGAGAAGGACTTCTGGCTTGTCAAGATAACTTCTTAATCCTGTGCCAGGAATAATCCTTATGTCCTCATCTGCAAGCAACGCTATCCTAAGATAATCCTTGCCAAAGCTTACATTAAGGATTTCTTCAGAAACTGGTTTGTCATTAATCCACACGCCATGCTGGTTTCTGAAGAGCAGAGTATCTGGAGTGCTCACGCCCAGGAGTTTCATTGAGCTGTTAGTGACTTCTTCTATAAAGTATTCATGCCCTAGAAACTGGATTTTCTGGTTTTCAAAGAACTTGAAAATGCCTCCTTGCATTTCCAGTGAATATTCAAGAATCGGCTCTCCTTCCTTGAACAAGAGGTAAGTTGTGACTAGCTCGCTCTCCTCCTCATAGCCAAAAACAACCATTCCTGTCCTTAGCTTCAGGAACTGGGCATAATTGGCAACTCTTGGGCCAAAAGCCTCTGTGCTGCTCCTAAGCACTCCTCCTCTCAGCACTTCCTTAAGATGGAAGGCATTAAGCACACCAATCACGTCACTAACATTCTCGCCTATGCTCAGGAGGTTGTAGCGCGAGGCAACCCTAAAGCCTGTCTTTGGCAGGTAGCTTGTGAATGACTCCACAAGAATCTTTTCATCTCCAACAACAAAAGGATTTACCTGTTTCATCCTTTCTGCATCGCTATAGTTCCTGATCCTGCTTCTCAAATCCTCGAGCACGCCTGCAGGAGTCTGAATGGTAGGCTCAGCCTCTATGTTCAGGTTGCAGTCAATATCGCAGGTTACAAGCTCATTAGCACTGCATACCCAATCGCCGCAAACCTCAGGATAAACAACAGGCTGCTGCTGCTCTTCTGGCTTGCAGGAGGATAAAAACAGTGATAATGTGAATAAAGCAGCTATCACCATCAATTCCATAGCTAAAACTTTGAGTTTCATTATTTATGTCATTGTGGAGTTGTTTTGGTATATAAATTTTTATGAAAAATCGCAAGCTTCTTTTTTCAGGAACTCATTAACAGGGATAATAAGGATTTCCTTGTATTTCCTTAGCTTTTTAAGGTGTTTGTCCCCTGAAACAACGTATTTTGCTCCTGCCTCAACTGCGCACTCCAAAAGCATATTGTCAGAAGGGTCCTCTTTTATTATCCTGAGCTCTGTTTTTGTCTCTTTTACCGTGGCTATCTTGAAGAGTATTTTCAAGAATTGGTTCCTCTGCCCTTTTGTAAATCCGAGCCTGGGGTAATTAAGAACCCTTCTTATTTCTGCCAATTGTTTGTTTGAGATGACCAACTCATACTTACCGTCAATTATGCTTATGAACAATTCCCTGGGCTTCCCTTCCCAGCCTATGGCAGAAATTAGTATGTTGGTATCAACAATTATTTTTTCCTTGCCCATTTAACAGCCTCAGCCAAGTCTTTTTGCTTAACCTTTTTCTTCTTGAACTGGGCCTCAATCTCTTTTGCAAGGGACTCAAATTCTAGCTTAACCTTAGGCATCTCCACTTTCTTGAACAGCACCCCGTCATCTATAGGGAAGGCTACAAAGCGCTCTCCCGGAACCAAGCTCTGGCTTTCCCTTATGTCCTGCGGCACCACCAGCTGCCCTTTGTCAGACATCTTCACAAGCTCTATGTCGTTGCTCATAAAAAAACCACCTGGTTAAACAGTTGAACAGTTTAACTATATAAATCTTTCTGTTCTGCCCAGCCGTTCTCTTCTTGTTCACGACTGAGCAAGAACTGATTTATATACTTCACGTCGAGATGTCCAGTGGCAAAGCCAATGGGCTCAGAAAGTTTTTCTTTCTGTTGTCCAGTGCTCCTTAAGGGCAAAGTTTTTAAAATAATACTTGTTTTCATACTATCATGGCACAAGAAAAAAGCATCAGGAGCCCTATCGTGTCGGTTCTGGGTCACGTAGACCATGGCAAGTCCTCAATACTTGATGCCATACGCGAATCCAACATTGTTGACAAGGAAGCAGGGGCAATAACCCA
>DATEYH010000141.1:0-5722 GCA_035256305.1 Candidatus Nanoarchaeia archaeon | reverse complement strand
TATGGGAAAATACCTTCATCAACACCCCTCAATGGATCAGATTGAACGCTGATGATACCACTGAAGACTCTGACCTCTATTTTTTACATGACTTTTATATCTGGGGGAACACCGTGGACGGCAACCCTCAGCCTAGCGATGCTCCATTTAATGGCTTTCCAGAATACATAAAGAAGAACGAAGATTATTTCATGTATCAGCTAGCAGGCTACACTCCCTATCCTTATCCGCATCCGCTTAGAAGCTCATAAAAAATTTTTATGTTCTTATTTCTTCTTTCTCCAGTTATATCTTCTCAATCTAGAACTATTGCCATAGCCGCAGTAAGAGCACCTCTTTTTATTCATGTGGTAAGCTCTCTTGCCGCACCTTCTACAGCGTAGGTGAAGCTTTTTCCCTGATTTTCTTCCCATTGAAGCTGTTCCTTTGCTCATGTTCTAGTCCTCTTAAGGAAAATCAGGTTGCTTATTGAATTGAGATTATGGTAATTGTGTCTCCCCTGATGAACACTGTGCCTAGCTTTCTCTTCATCTCCCCATCAACCCGCTCCTCTGCATCATTGAGCACCACGTTGATGTGGATGTCAAAAGCTTCTATGTTGCCTATGTACTGCTTGTTATTCTTTAACTCTACGATTACTCTTTTTCCTCTTGCCTTGTTAAGGGCATCTAACGGTCTTGCCGGATCCATAAAATCACCTGTTTTGATTTTCTGGTTCACCAAATGCTTACTTTGGTGACTCCATAAAATCACCTTGTCTGTGCTTTTATGGTTCGCCAAAAACTTTGCCTTGGCAACTCCATAAAATCATCTTGTTGTGATTTTCTGGTTCGCCAAGCATTTGCCTTGGCAACTCCATAAAATCACCTAAAAAAGTTAATTAAAATAAGCCTAAGCAGTTTTGGTTGGTTTATAAATGTTGCTATATCCAGGCCTAAAAAGGGAAAGTTTTATATGTTAAGCGCAATTTACGATTAATTAATAATAGAGTGGGGGATGAGGATGGAAGAAAAAGAGATTGGCAGGATTAAGAAGACTGAATCAACGAGCGTTGTGGTTAGGATTAATGAGTTCCAAGGAGAGGCAGGCGTTGATATCAGGGAGTTTGTTGAGACTACCAAGTACACTGGCCTGACCAAGAAGGGAACCAGAATCCCTAAGAGCAAGTGGCCTGAGTTCAAGGAGCTTATTGACAAGGTTGAGTTCTGAAACTATTTTTCATTTCGCTTGAATATTATCGTAACCTTTATAAACAATTTATTTTTTCTGGAGAGCATGGTTGTTATTCATGGAAGAGCAAAGAGAAAGCCTAGCGGCGGCAGGTATACTTCCTGTCATCCTAAGAGGCTCCACCAGAAAGGTAACTTGCCTACGCACACAAGGATTGACAAGCAGGATGCAAGGAATTCTAAGACCAAGGGCGGCGGATTAAAGACCAGGCTTTTGGCTGCTGACAAGGTTAACTTGTTTGACCCAGAAACGAGGAAGCATAGTATTGAGACCATTAAGACTGTGGTTGAGAACCCTGCCAACAGGCACTATGTCAGGCGTAACATCATCACCAAGGGCACTGTTATTGACACTTCTAAAGGAAAAGCCCGGGTTACCAACAGGCCTGGCCAGGAAGGCATGGTTAATGCTGTGCTGATAAAGTAATTTTTCTTTAAGAAATTTTAATAGGAAGGCTTAAAGGAAGAAATGTTCATTGTTCTTTAGAAAAGCTTATTATTCTCTACTTATTCGTATGTGCTCTCGCGGATAGCATCTGATAAGGTTAGAAATCCTCAGAGCGAGCTCACCTGAATTGCGCTTGAATTCAAGCTTTATCACACCAGAATTGCTTCCGCCTTTTTCATAATATTCTGCGTCTGAGAAGGCATAGCTTCTGGTTCTTTCCCTAAGATTATCCTTCAGTCGAGCTACTGACTCTGGGTTTTTATCCTCAATAACGCTTAGCCTCTGCTCTAGGTTTTTCGCGCTCCCAAACGGATTCATAGACTCATACTCAGCTTTTAGCTCGCCAGGGATTTTCTTATTGAAATTAATCCAGTGGTAGATATTATCGTACTTTTGGAGCGCAGGGGACGGCAGCCTTGCCTTGTTGACCTGCTTGAAGACGTCGTAAAACCCTGCTTTCTCAACGAATTTTGAGAATGAAGAATGGCTCCTGTCCCTTATGAGCCAGGATGCGGCTGAGAAGGCGCATGCATCATCAAGGTTAAGAGCAGGATAGATTTCTCTTAGAGGAACCTCTTGCAGGCCATAGTAAATGGTCTTAAGCAATCCGAAGTTTCCTCCTCCTATTCCATAGATAAGCTCTGGTGTTGGTTTTGTTCTTTCCATTGCATCTTATTATGAGGTTACTAGTATTTAAATCTTTCGTTTTGTAATTACTTAATAGTAGTTAAATAAAAAGATTTATAAGCTCGTAAAAAATCACTCCCTTCATGGCGTCAATAATACCAATCTATACTGGGGAAGAAGTAGCTATTATACTAAGCATGCCTGTGGAAAAGGTTAATGAATACAAGAAAAGAGGACTCCTTCCCATAAGCATAAGCTTTGAAAAAGACTACTACGGCTTCCCTGCCATTGAGAGGATCCTGATCGAAGAGTTCGGCAAAGGGGAAAAGCCAGAAGGCATTAAGAAAATAAAAGACAAATACGTCATAAACAAGCCAACCCTTGAAAAGCTCCTGGAAACAGCAGAGGCAATCAACCCCGAAACACTCTACCTCGAAATAAGCCAGCCTAAAAAAAATAAATCTGGCAAAGCAAAAGGAAGCCTAAGATGCTACTTTATGCCATCACAAAAAACAGAGTTCTGCTGGAGCAAGAAGTACGCTCTCGCCCCAGATTATTCTCTTGAAGAGTATAAAATGGAAATGGAGAAAAGCATTGAAAGCGCCTTGAGAGAAAAAGAAATATCAACAAAGCTAGAAATCATCTAGTTATTCATAAGCTTTCTAAACCCAACCTGCCAACATTGCAATCCCCAGAAGTACCAAGATAATGCCAGCAATCAAATGCAGATACCTTATGTTTCTCTCCTTCCAGCCAGAAACATTCTCAACAGTGGTGAAGCCAAAATAAACTACGAATGTTATGATAATCATTGGGAGTATGAATACCAAGTTATACAATATCAGCCAGGGCAAGGTCTTCAGCAATTCAAGCGAGGATAACAATCCCCCAGCTATAAAGTAAGGGCCCATAGTGCAGGGTATAAGGAATAAGGTAACCAGCAAACCAATCACAAAAGCGCCTTTGGGGCTGGTGACTGTTGCTATCAGCTTCTTAACTTTAGGCCTTAAGAAGATAGGCATCTCAGTTGCGAAGCCGCCCGGCCTGTAATTGATAAAGTCCCTTATGTTGAACAATCCAAGCAAAATAGCCAGCACTGCAAGCACCTTGTAAACAACAGACCCAATCCCCTTAAGTGTCTGGACAACTTGGAAGAACTGGATTATTATAAGTCCATACACAAGGTACATAAGTACTATTGCCAATGAAAAAGCAAGCCCAGCCCACAACACTCTTTTCCTATTCTTAGGGTTGGCAGTCAATATAGCTATGAGAATCATGGTGAGCACTGCTATCTCGCAAGGGTTAACAGCATCAACAGCTGCCAATGAAAGGATTTTGAGAAGAGTTAATTCTTGCTTAGGCTCAACGCAAGCGCCTCCGCCAGAAACACTCTCATTCTCAACAAGTACCTCTGGCTTGCCAGGCAAGGAATCGCATGCTAGTTCCCTGAAATCAAGGGCAGAGCCATTCATCAACGGGCAAGGGTTTTCTCCCAGCGAGTCAATAGTGGAAGCTAAGTTGTCAATGATTGGGGAATCTCCGCGCAAATAAACCTCCTTGTTGAAGATTATCAGCGGAATACCTGGCGGAACACCGTAACTAGAAAGGTAAGCGTCCATTACCGGAACATTGCTTTGCTCCTTGTAAATCTCGTACTTTAACAGGACTAGGTTAGGAGTCTTATTAAGGAAGTCCTTGAGAAAAGGCTCAACATTAGCGCAGTGAGGGCAGCCAATGCCTGTGAAATAAACACCGCAAACATAGCTTGTGTTAGAGTCACTTACATGGGCTGCTAACGAGGAAGGAATTAGAATCAAGAGCATACTCAAAAACGCCAACAGGGCTGATTTATTCATTTTTACAAAAGTGGCTCTTATCATGATTTTTAAATTTTACCTTAATTTCAGCCGCCAAGCAAGAATTTGAGCAAGAACATGAACACTACGCCTGCAAGGAAAAAACCGAAGGAAAGCAAAGACTTCATGAGCTTAGGCTCCTTGTGCAACTCAGGGATGAGGTCAGAAGCTGCAATATAGATAAAGCCTCCGGCTGCAAACGGAAGAATGAAAGGAATCACTCCTTCAACGCGGCTTGAGAAAACATAGCCAAGCAGCCCGCCAATAACGCAGCTGATCTGGGCAAGGAAACTGTAAACCAGCGCTTTGGTCTTGCCAAAGCCTCCATAAACAAGCACTCCAAAATTACCGAGCTCCTGAGGAATCTCGTGACCTATGATGAGCAGAGTTGTGATTATGCCAAAGGGAATGCTTACAAGAAAGCTAGCTCCAATGATAATGCCATCAATGAGGTTGTGGACACTGTCACCAAGAATAATAAGATATGACACTGGATGAATCTCACATTTGCCTCCGTGCTTGTGGCAGTGATGCCAGTGCAAGAAGCGCTCCACTACAAAAAACATAATAAATCCTATCATCATATAAGCAAAAGCCCTGGCCGGAGAGAGAGAATCCAAAGATTCTGCAAGCAAATGAAAGAACGCTCCACTAAGCAAGGCGCCTGCTGAGAAAGCCACAAGAACCATCACTATCTTCTTGAAAAGCTTCTCATTCATCCACAGGGAGAATATGCCTATGAGCCCAACAAGCCCGTTAATAATCGTTGCTAGCAATATCCAGATTAAGACATCCATCAAAGTCACCCATGCCTACGCATCCTGTGCCTTGGGCCTCTCATCACTCCTTCAGGCCCAATCATCCTGTAGTTCCCGCCTTGTATTTTTATAGCTTTCCCATTGACTATAGCATCAGTGATTTTTTTCCTTGCAGACTGCAGAAGCCTGTGGAATGTTGGCTGTGAGATGTTCATCCTTTTGGCAGCCTCTTCCTGCTCCAAACCTTCCAAGTCCTTTAGTCTTATTGCTTCGTACTCATCCACAGTAAGTACAGAGTCATCTAACTCTCTTAATCTTACTCCCGCTGGCTTGAAGTAGGTGAATCCCGGCTCACCCATCACTCTCCTGCATAGTCTTGGTCTTGGCATCTTAATTAAACCAACAAATTTATTCTGAATAAAGATTCGAATCTATTTTTAAATATTCCTATGGCTAGCTAAGAAAATAAGAAGGGGCTGCATTATTTTTCCTTCTGGTAATCCTCTTTTCTTCCACCGCAGTAGCCTCTTCCGCCGCCATAAGGGATTCCATTTCCGCAAGGCCCAACTCCTGTTGGCTTAACTCCTGTTCGAGGAGACTTCCTAACTTCTTTTTCTAGCTCTCCTTCATTACTTTCATCTTGTTCTGTCTTCTCGCGTTTCGAGTAAAGCCATCTCGGCCCTCTTCCATCGTTATCTGGCATTTTCTCACCTCCTGCTTACTTTAACTCTTCAAGCCTTTTATCTATTGCTACCTTCTCTGCTTCAAGTATCTTCTTCTGCTCTTCATTGCTTAGCTCTA